>JBBQAK010000153.1:0-8599 GCA_038316215.1 Gemmatimonadales bacterium
TGTGGTGGTGTTGGCGGCGGCGTATCTGCGTGCCTCGCAGCCTCCCTTGGCCGACGCGCAGCTCGCCGTGCCGACGATGGTCCTGGTGTGGCTTCCCGCTGGACTGCGCGGATTCGCGTATGCCGTCCTCTTCGGGGCGGCGCTCACCACGCTCGCCGGCGTCTGGAGTGCCATGGCCACCATGATCGCCGCCGATTTTGGGGGACCGACACTCGCCACGGTCGCGTCGCAGCGCACGCTGCTCGTGCTGTTCGCCATCAGCAGCTGGCTGGGGGCCACGTTCCTCGTCGACCAGATTCTCGACCGACTCATTCTGGCCAACATTCCCGTCGTCGCGCTTTCGTTCGCTCTGCTCGCCGGCTTTCACTGGTCGCGCGCCACGACGGCTGGCGCATGGGCCAGTATGCTCGTGGGTGTCGCCTGGGGCGTGGGCTGCTACCTCGTGGTCGGCGAAGCGGGTGGCTATACCTGGCCGTGGGCCATGTACGGCATTCCACTCATCTTCGCCGTCGGCATCATCACGTCGTTGCTCACGTCTACACGTGCTGCACCAGCCATGACACCAACGACTTCTTCCACCCCGTGAATCCCGCTTTGCGTCGCTGCTCCGACGCTTGACGGATCGCTTCCGCTGTCGTGGGATAGGGGTGGATCACCGACGCGATCTGTCCCACGGTGAGCTTCAGGGTCACGGCCATCGTGAGCTCACCGATCATATCGCCGGCGTGCGCGCCAAGGATATGTCCACCGACCACGCGCCCCTTCGGGTCGGTGATGATCTTGACGAGCCCGGCCGGTCCGGCATCGGCAATCACGCGATCCACGCTGGCCAGCTCCCGACGCCACACGCCAACACCGCTGCCGTACCGGTCGCGCGCTTCGGCTTCGGTGAGTCCCACGTGCGCGAGCTCGGGATCAGTGTAGGTCACCCACGGCACGCCCGAGTAGTCGACGGTACTGGCGCCGGGGAACAGCGCGTTACGCAAGACGCTGCGCGCCATATGATCGGCCACGTGCGTGAACTTGAGGCCACCGCTGACGATATCGCCGGCGGCGTACACACCGCCCACAGTCGTGCGCAGCGCGCCATCGGTGATCACGCCCCCCCGGTCGGTGCGTACGCCAATCTCGTCGAGCCCCAATCCGTCGACGTTCGGCGTGCGTCCTACGGCGATCAACAGCGCATCACCGCGAACGTCCTGCGACACGCCATCGCGCGTCACCGCCAGCACGAGATCCTCGCCCTCGCGACGCACCGCCGTCGCCGTCGCGTTCAGCAACACGCGCACCCCTTCGCCTTCGAGCTGCTGCTGCAGCATGACGGCGAGCTCGCGGTCTTCGCGCGCAAAGAAATCCGGCGATGCCTCGATGACGTATACAAGGGACCCGAGACGCGCGAACGCCTGCGCGAGCTCGATGCCGATCGGGCCTCCACCCACCACCAGTAAGGTGCTCGGAAGGGTTGCCATCGAAAAGATCGTTTCGTTCGTATGGTACGGCACCTCGGACAGCCCTGGAATCGGCGGTACTGCCGGCCGGGTGCCAGTCGCGATCACGATGTGTCGCGCCGTGAGGCGCTCCTCACCAACCTGAATCGAATGCGCATCGATGAACCGTGCCGATCCTTCCACCACATGCACGCCGAGTCCCCGAAACCGCTCGGGCGAATCATGCGGCGCGATGCGGGCCTGCACCCGCCGTACGTGGTCGAGCACTTCGTCGAACGCCACTCGCACGTCGCTCGCGTGTACGCCCAAGCGACTGGCGGTACGGGCCGCATGGGCGGCGCGCGACGCCGCAATCAGCGCTTTCGAGGGAACGCAGCCGTTCCACAGGCATTCGCCTCCGAGGCGGTCTCGTTCCACGAGGGCCACGCGGGCGCCCAGACCGGCACCGCCGGCGGCGGTCACGAGTCCCGCCGTGCCGCCACCCACTGCGATCAAATCGAGAGTACGTTCAGACATGGAGACCAATGGCCGAAGGGATGGAGCACACGATGCGTGAAGCGAAAACGGCGCCCAAGTCGAGTGCATGGCTGCGTCTCGCGATCTTCATCGTCATTCTGCTCACGTTGTGGTCCGTGGCGCGCATGCTGGGCTTCGATGAGTATATCAGTCCGGAGCGGATCGGGACGACGATTCGCCACGCGCGCGACGTGCCGTTCGCGGCGGCGATTTTCGTGCTGGCCTACGTCGTCACCGCCACGATCGGCCTTCCGGCCCTCCCGCTGACCTTGGCAGGCGGCGCGATCTTCGGCGTGGCGGCCGGTATCGCACTCACGTGGATCGGGGCGACGCTCGGCGCCACTGGAGCCTATCTGCTGGCCCGCACCCTCGGCGGCGATGCGCTCCGGCGCTTGCTCGGCTCGCGCGCCGGCACGCTCGACCGTATTCTCGGAGACGGCGCGTTTCTCACGATGCTGCGCTTGCGACTGATCCCCGTGGTTCCGTTCAACGCCCTCAACTTCGGCGCCGGCTTGGCTGGCGTTCGCCTGTCGCACTACGTGGCGGCCACCGCCATCGGCATTCTCCCCGGAACCAGCGTGTACACGTACTTTGCCGACGCGCTCCTTGCGGGCGCTGAGGGCGCGCGACAGACCGCCTTCATTCGCGTGGCCATCGCCGGGGTGCTGCTGCTCGCCCTGTCGTACGCACCAGCACTCGCCAAGCGTGCCGGATGGATCAGCGTGCTGCTGACCTCGCTCGCCACGGCCTCGGTCACGCGTGTGTTGCCTGCGCAGACTGTCTCCGCCGTCGGGAGTTCGCCAGCCGTCGACCATTCCGCCTGGAACACCATGCTCGCGGCGTACGTGACAAACGGCTTGGTGGACTACGACGCGTTTCAACGCGACCCGCGCTTCGCCGCCTATCTTGGCCAGCTGTCCCGAGCGCAGATCGCCACGCTTCCGCGTCACGAGCAGCTCGCCTTCTGGATCAACACGTACAACGCGTACACCATCCAGCTCCTGAACAGCAGGAAGGAGCGGAAGTCCATTCGCCACATCAACAAGGTGCTTGGTGTCACGCTGAAGAGTCCGTGGGCGGAGCCCATCGTGAAAGCGGACCGACGCACGCTCACGCTCGACGATGTGGAGCACGAGATCATCCGGAAGCAGTTCAAGGATGCGCGCATCCACGTGGCGTTGGTTTGCGCCGCCATGGGATGTCCACCGCTGCGCAGCGAAGCCTTCGTGGCCGATCGACTCGACGCGCAACTCGACGATCAGGCGCGTCGCTTTCTCACGCAGACCGCGAAGAACCGCGTCGACGTGAAGTCTCGTACGGTTTATGGGTCGCCGATCTTCACGTGGTACCGCGAAGATTTCGGCGGATCGCTCGAGGGGGTCGGTGCGTTCTGGGCCAAGTACCTACCGGCCGGACCCGCGCAGGAGCTCATGCGCAGCGGGACATTCACGTGGGTGGATACGGACTACGATTGGAAGATCAATGCGCGAGGGCGGGACTGAGCGCCCGCCTGCTTCCTCAGCGGTCGGCTGTTGGTCGCTACCGCCGCACAGCCGTATCCCCTAGCACGCTACTACTGCCGCTGTACGGCGCGTACCCCGCCCCCCAGTCCACGCCGATCACCTCGATCCACACGCGCGCGCCATCCACATGCACGACGGTGTAGTGGAACGGATTGTCCCCGGCCTTCGTACCCGGTCGCACCACGTGGGACACCCGCGCGGAATCACGTCCCGACGCCCGCTCATAGGCACGCAGGTCTGGCTCGCCTTGATAGGTGTACAACGGCGCGCCGCCGCCGCCGCTCACAATCTGGTCGATGCGGCGCGACTGTCCCGTGGCATCACGATAGCGCTCGACGAAATGCTCGTAGAGATGCTCATGCCCGGTGAACAGCAGCTCCACGTTGTACTTGCGAAACAACGGCATGTAATGCTCTCGGACCGCGAGTGTCGGACGCTCGATCGTGGGTCCGCCGTGCGGCCCTGACGAGTAGACCGGGTGATGAAAGAACGCGATCACGTGCGTGAACCGTGTGCGATCGAGTCCTTCCAACTGACCGCGCACCCACGCCAGCTGCGTCGGGTCCTCCGCGATATTGGAGTCGAAGGCAATCACGAACGTGTTGCCGTAGCCGAACGCATACGTGGGATAGCCCGCGAGTCGACGCGGCGCACCATCGGCGGGGATGAGCTGTCCGACCGCGCGCAGATAGTTCTCCAGCCCCACCAGACGACCCGGTGCGTCGAGCTCCGCTGCCGACGTCACGTCGTGATTGCCAGGCGCGAGGTAGTACGGTACGCCGCCGGTGGTCGTGAGTCGATTGATCAGCCCGATGAAACTGACGTTCCACTGCTTCGGATCACGCCCGTTCACCACCGCGTCACCGCTTTGCAGCACGAAGCGAACCGGCTCCGGTCCATTCTCCATGTTCTTGATCGTGCGCAACATCGACTCGACGACCTGAGAATGCTCGTACTGCTCACTCACGCCGTCGCGCCGACCTCGCGTGTCACCGTAGGCGATGAACGAAAAGCGCGTCGCGTTCGCACTCGCGGACTCAGCCGGGAGCGGATTCCGCGGCTTCTGGATGGACAACACGGTGTCCTTCGCGCTCGCCACCGGCGTGACCTGCGCGGGGAGTGAGCACGCGACCGATAGCAGCACCGGCAAAGCCAACGCAGCGAGAGCTGACAGGACAGGAACCGTGCGGCAACGCAGAGATCGCATGCAGGTGCTCCGGGCATAGGTGGTAGGTCAAAACGTACCGCCGGGACCTTTGCCTCGCATGCTGGCGCCGGCAGGTCGACCAGATCGATCTTTCACGATGATCTTCGAACCCGACTTCGAGTGCCTCGCGCCCGATGCCCTGCGCGCGCTGCAGGATCGCCGGCTGCGCAATCTGGTGTCGTACGTGACCGAGCGCGTGCCGTTCTATCGCGACCGACTTACGGCGCATGGCGTCACCGCAGCCGACATACGTGGCGTCAGCGACATCACCCGGCTGCCGATCACGCGAAAGACCGACCTCCGAGATCACTATCCGTTCGGGCTGCTCGCCGTGCCGCGCGAGTCGCTGCGCCGGGTGCATGGCTCATCAGGCACCACGGGCAAGCCGACCATCGTCGCCTACACCGCGAACGATCTGGACCTGTTCGAGCGCGTCACCGCGCGGTCGCTGGCGATGGCCGGTGCCGAGCCCGGGATGATGTTGCACAACGCCTACGGCTACGGCCTGTTCACTGGTGGCCTCGGCCTACACGGCGGTGCCGAGCGGCTTGGCCTGAATGTCGTTCCTGTCTCCGGCGGTATGACCGACCGGCAGGTCACCCTCATCGGAGATCTGCGTCCCGACGTGTTGAGTTGCACGCCGAGCTACGCGCTGACGTTGGCCGGTGCCTTGGCTGAGCGTGGACTCTCGCCGGACGACATCTCGCTCCGCTTTTCAATGCATGGTGCCGAACCGTGGACCGACGCGATGCGCGTCCACATCGATGCCGGACTCGGCGTACGCTGCACGAATATCTACGGGCTGTCTGAAATCATCGGCCCGGGCGTGTCGTGCGAATGCGTGGAAGGCCGGGATGGATCACACATCATGGAAGATCATTTCTATCCCGAGATTCTCGACCCGGACACCGGCGCACCACTGCCCGATGGAGCCGACGGCGTGTTGGTGATCACTACCCTCACCAAGGAGGCGCTGCCGCTGCTACGCTACTGGACCGGGGATATCACGTCGATAACACGCGAACCGTGCCGCTGCGGACGCACGCTTGCGCGCATGCGCATGATTCGCGGACGCACCGACGACATGCTGATCATCCGTGGCGTCAATGTGTATCCGAGTCAGGTCGAAGACGTACTCGCCCGGCTCCCGGAGCTCGCTCCGTACTTCCGCATTCTGGTTTCACGCGACCAGCATCTCGACCACATCGAAGTGCACTGCGAAGTGAGCCCGACCTGGGCCACGGCCAGTGGATTCAACGCGTTACCGGCCGACGCGCCGGACGCGCACGACGCCCATGCGGCTTCGCTGACGTTGCGCGCCGACGTGATCGCACGACTGCACGAAACGCTTGGCGTGTCGGTGCGCGTGCGACTGCTCGGCGTCGGTCAAGGACCACGATCGGATGGTGCCAAGGTGCAGCGCGTGGTGGATCGCCGCCCGACGTCAGGTTGAGTCACCGGCTGATCCCCGCGCGCTACGGCCGCATCACTTTCGTGTACTCGTCGGCTTCGGCGTGTACCACTCCTGACGGATCCAGTCCACCACCATCTCGATCTCCTTCTGACTGAGACTCTTCTCGGTGCCGTACGACGGCATGCGATCGTTGTCACGTCCGAAGAACCGCGGATGCGACGGATCGTTCACGAACGCCACCATCCACTCGCGCGATGCCCAACCGTCGAGCTCAGGGCTATCGGTGCCGACGTCCTGGAACTTGTGGCACTCCGCGCACCCATTCGTGGTGTTGCGCATGAACTGAATACCGGCCGCAATCTGCGCGCTGTCCCGACGATCCATCGCCGTCTGCGACGTCAGCGCTGCCTGCGAGGAGAGCGCGAGCACCACGTTGCGGCGAACGGCTTTCGCTTCGTCTGTCTCCGGCATGTGATCGCCGAGCCAGCCGACCATATCACCTTCCGTGTGCGCCGTCCCACCCCAGTAGCGGTTCGTAAGAATGGTGTCGGCGTTGAGGAAGCCCTGCACCCACTCGCGCGAGCCGTAGCCTTTCAGGTCGGACGCCGAGATGGAGTCCTTCGGCAACGCGTTGCCGAGTCCGTCGTGTCCAACGTAGCGATGGCACGAGGCACAATTGCGCGAGAAAATGCGCGGCCCCTGGGTGTACGGATCGTTGCGCATGAGCGTCAACGCGCCCGTGATCGGCACACCGGCATCCGCCAGCACCACCGCGCGCGCTGCGTCGCGCGTGGACAGGGATTTGGCCACTTGGTACTCAGGATCGTGACGATCGGCCGCGAGGGCCTGCCAGGTGAGCAGCGCTGCACCGGCGAGCATCGCACCCATGAACCCGAGATTGAAGCGATGCCCAAGCTTCCATTTCCCTAGGAAGGGCATAGCCATCAGCACCAGCATCGCGAGCGTGGGAAGCACGATGGCACCGAGGATCTCGGTGTTGCCGGGGAAGTACTTGAGGAACGGGTACAGGAACAGGAAGTACCACTCGGGGCGAGCCGCCGAGAATTGTTCGGCGGGATCAGCTGGCGCACCGAGCGGTGCACCCTGCTCGCGCACCACGAAGAACAGCACAACGGCGAGCACGGCGAGACACGCCACCGCATCGCGCAACACTTGCTCAGGCCAGAAGCCTTGGTCGGGCCCCTTGAGCGGCTGCTTGGGCGTGAGACCGTGCTTTCGGAACAGGTATACGTGCCCCACGATGAGCAGAATGACCAAACCCGGAATGACGCCGGCGTGCAGCGCAAAGAATCGCGTGAGCGTGAGATGCCCGTAGGTCACGCCACCCACCACGACGGTTTGCAGCGACTGGCCGATGCCCGGACTCATGCCCACGATGTTGGTGGTCACGGCGGTTGACCAATACCCATTCTGGTCCCAGGGCAACAGATAGCCGGTGAGCGACAACGCCAACACGAGCACGAGCAGCCCCACACCGAACCAGTAGTTCACCTCGCGCGGCGCCTTGTACGCCCCGTCGATGATGACTTGCATGAGGTGCAGTATCAGCAGCACCGTCATGGCCTGCGCCACAAAATGATGCAAGCCGCGCAGAAACCAGCCACCCAGCATCTGATGCTGGATGTAGTACACACTCTCCCATGCCGTCTGCGAACTCGGGCTGTAGGACATCCACAGGAACAGGCCCGTGATCAGCTGCACGACGAAGAAGAACGAGAGCGTGCTGCCCCACACGTAGCGCCAGCGCGCGCCGCCGGGGACGTTCTCGAACAGTGTTTCGTGAAGCAGTCCCTTGTAGCCGGTGCGCGAATCGATCCAGGAGCCGATAGACGGACGTTCGGAACTCGGTTGCTCGGCCATCAGACGGGAATCTTGTCGGGGGAGCCTTTGCGGAAGTTCTGAAAGCGCACCCAGACGTCGCCGTCGCGGATGACGGCTTCCAGTTCGTCCATGCCGCGCGGGCTCGGGCTTTTCGGGTCGGCGATCGCGCCGTCTAGCGTGAAGCTGCTGCGGTGACACGGGCAGAAGTAGCCGTGCGACGCGGCGTTGTAGCCCACCGAGCAGCCCAGATGCGGACACACCGAGTTGAGCACGCGCACGCTATTGTCGCCGGTCTTTTGTAGATAGACCGATCCCACGGGCACATTCTCCGTCTTGTTCCACGCGTCCACCAGCGTGTCGAGCACCGGGAACTTCCGCGGCGCGCCGCCATCGGCGAGCGAAGAAAGCGAGGCGACACGCACAAGTCCGCGCGTGTCCGACTTGCGTCGCAGCGGATCGAACAGCGTGAACAGGCCGGCGACCGGCGCGACCACGGAAATGAGGCCGCCCACGACAACCGCGGCGGCCTTGGATACGAAGTTGCGCCGGTCGGGCGCGTGCTTGGTGTCGGACATGTCGGCGATGAGATCCCAGGAAGGCAGAGCGGCTCGCACCGCGAAGGGCGCGCGCCGCAAGGGGATAGGAAGGC
>JBBQAK010000235.1:0-6313 GCA_038316215.1 Gemmatimonadales bacterium
CGCCGCCAGCGCGGTGGTACGGCATCCCGAACCGATGTTGACAGAGCCGGAATTCGCCGCAGCCGGTGCACGCACTACGCCGACAGCGCCGTCAGCTCGCGCAGCAGCAGTCGCGTCACCCGACGGGCCATAAAATCGGCCGCGTGCTCGGTGCTCGCATGCGCACCGACCTGCAGGGCGTGCGACTCGAGCGCTGCGCGCGCCGCATCCATCGCCCGCTGCTCGAGCAGCACGAGCCGAACACCCACCTGCCGACGATGTACCACGGCGGCGAATCGGGCCAGTTCACGCTGCAGCGCGCTGTTGGCGCGCGTGATGACATCGGCCGTGCCGAGCGCTTGGCCCGCGTACGTGGCCAGCCATTCGAGATCCACGTACTGCACCGACGTCGGCAGCCCGGCCGCGTTCCCCACGTTCGACGGCACACCAAGGTCGATCCAAATCGACGGAGCGCCCCGACCGCGAAGCAACGTGCACGCCTGCTCCGCCGTCACGATGGGCGTCGCGGAGTACGCAGCGAAGATCACCACATTGGCTGATGCCATGGCCTGCGCACGCGCGCTCCAGCGCACCGGCGCGGCGCCGTGCGCGTTCGCCAGCGACTCGGCATGACTGTCGGTACGGCTCGTGACGTGGATGACCGCCCCACTGGCTGCCGGTGCGTCGGCCAGTGCCGAGACCACGGTGCGCGCCGCATCACCAGCGCCCACAACCAGCACGTGCAGCGGCGGCGGCGCGTCACCTCCGGTCGAGATATCCGCGCGCGTCTCGACGAGCTCCTGCAACGCGTCGCGCACACGCATGCCAAGCGAGTCACTGGCCTGCGTGCCGATCGCCGCACGAATGTGGCGCGCGGCATCGACGGCATGCCGGAACACGCCATCGAGCAGCGCAGTGGAAGCGCCCACCTCACGGGAGGTGCTCCACGCGCGTCTCACCTGCCCGAGTATTTCGGGCTCTCCGAATCGCGCCGAGCACATGCCAGCCGCCACGGCGAACAGATGGCGCACCGCGAGGTCGGCGTGCTTCCGTTCGAGGTGGACGTCCGAGACGCCACGTTCGGCCAGGAGCGCGTCGAACCACGTCGACGGATCATGATCTCCCCACCAGTAGAGCTCCGTGCGATGGCAGGTGCTCACCAGGACCGCAGGAATCCCCAGCCCGCGGAGCGACGCGAGTTGCAGCGGCAGCTGGGCGGGGAGGATGCGCAAGCGTCCGACAGCGCTCACGTCATTCTGCTCATGCGAACAGCCGATCAGGTGAAACGGCAGGAGGAACACGTCAGCGACTCGCCGCAGACTCCACGGGGAAATCACACGCGGCGACGCGCGCCAGCTTCGACGGCAAACCGCGGCACGCGGCGTTGGTACACCCAGGGCAGTGTTGCGTGTACTGGGAACTGTACGGCTGCCCGGATTTCAGATGGCCGTTCACAATGTCCGCCAGCGCATCGAGGAATTCCGTGCGCGCATTGAGCGACGGTGCGCGACGGAATCCCGTCATACCGAGGGAGTGCGCGAGCTCACCGTACTCGATGTCGATCTCCGACAGTGTCTCGATGTGATCGCTGGTGAACGCGATCGGTACGACCAGCACGTTCTTCTGGCCGCGCGTCGCGAGCTGCTTGATCATCGTCTCGGTGCTCGGCCCCAGCCAACGCACCGGACCGACTTCGGACTGAAAGCTCAGCAGGTACGGATTGCGCAGTTCCGCCGCCTCTACGACCCGACTGACCGACGCCGCGATCTCCGAGGGATACGCGTCGCCGCGGTCGATCACCTTGAGCGGCAACGAATGCGCGCTGAAGAGCACGAGTACGTCATCCCGCTCGTGGTGCGGATACTGTTCGAGGCCGTCATCGATGGCGCTCGCCATGGAGCGCACGAAGCCATCGTGCTCTCCCCATCGATCGATGATACTCCAGGTGAATGCGTCCTGCAGACCAGTGCGATCGAGTGCACGCCATAAGTCATTCAGACTCGAGCCCGTGGTCGAGCATGACCACTGCGGGTACTGCGTGAACGCCACCGCGCGCGTGATACCGTCTGCCTTCATCGCCTGCAGCGCGTCGTCGGCGAACGGCGGCGCATAGCGGAACGAAACGTAGAACTTGTGTGGCGCCGTGTCCGGCGACATCTCGTCAAGGCGCGCGCACATGGCGTCACCCTGCGCCTTCGTCCACGTCAGAATCGGCGACCCGCCACCGATCGCATCGTACAGCTTGCGCACTTTCGGCGCACGTCGCGTGGCGATGAACTTGCCCAACACACTCTGCCACGGCAGCTGAATGATTTCCTTGTCGGCAAACAGCCGGAGCAGGAACGGTTCCACTTCATCCAACGTGGCCGGCCCGCCGAGGTTCATCATCACGATGCCGGTGCCGCCACCAGCAGCACTGCCAGCGCGAGACTGATCGTGCGTAACTCCGCTCGACGGCGACGGGCGACGGAACGGGAGAATATCGGAGGGCGTCATGACACGAATAGTTGATGCGCGTACCACCGCATTCCATTGGGGTGAATACGTGGTTCACCCCTCCGTAGCATTACGGATCCGTATAAACCGCTCGAAACTGTGGACTGTAGCTGCTGAGTTCTGACCACGATAAGCAGTCTGAAGCCAGAATTCTGAACACGGATTACTGGTCCAGTGATCAGTACCCAATCGGCCCAAGTCGAAAAAGACTCCACGGCCACACCGGTGCACCCGGTTCGGTACCCGCCATGAACCATTCGATATATCGCCGTTCACTCGGCGTCTTCGCGTCGGATGGCTGTCCGCTGGCCCGATCGAGCTCCACCGGCACCACGCCAGGCGGTGGCGTCCAAACCCCGCTGGCGCGATTTCCGTAGGCGGCCGCGATGATCTGTCCGGCGATCGGCGCGGCGAGTGTTCCTCCCGCGGCACCGGGAGAGATCATGGCCGGCTTGTCGAAACCAAGCCATACGCCGGTGACCAGTTCCGGCGTCATCCCTACGAACCACACGTCGGTGTTGTCGTTCGTAGTGCCCGTCTTGCCGGCCACGGGGATGCGCGCCGGCACGATCTTGCGGAGCGCCGTCGCGGTGCCGCGGGTGACCACATCCTGCAGCATATCGCGCATGATGAACGCCACGCGCGAGTCCATGGCGGGCCGTGCTGGCGCGATCTGCGGCGTAAACACGATGCGTCCTGTGCGGTCCTCGATGCGCTGCACGAAGCGCGGCTCCACTGCCACACCGCCGTTATCGAATGTCGCGTACGCCGCCACGAAGTCGAGCGGCTGCACCACGCTCGCCCCCAGCGCACTCGAGGGATACGGGGCGATGGGTGCGCGCAGACCGGCCCGACGCGCGAGGGCAATCACCGAGTCCATTCCGACGGCAAGGGCGAGCTGCACCGCCACCGGATTCCGTGATTTCGTGAGCGCTTCGCGTAGGGTCATCGTACCGAGGAACGCATTGTCCGCGTTTTCGGGACTGTAGACCTGCCCGTTGTCGAGCCGGATACGCAGCGCGGTATCGGCGACCATCGCGTTGGCGGTGAGCCCCTGCGCGATCGACTGGGCATACACGAACGCTTTGAAGCTCGAGCCGGGCTGACGGTTGCCGTCCACGGCGCGATTGAACGACGACCGCGCGTAGTCGCGGCCGCCGACGAGCGCCCGCACGTCGCCGGTGGTCGGATCGAGCACCACCGCCGCGCCTTCCAAGCACGCGTCGACGGTCGCGCTCTTCTTGGGCGTCGTGGTCGAGTCACCGGCCACGCGGGCGCAGCGCTGCCCGCGAAATCCCGGACGCGTTTCGATCTCGTCGAGCCCACTGCTCAGCGCGTACTGCGTTGCCCGCTGCAGTTCGGCGTCGATGGTGGTGTGAATACGGTACCCGCCCTGCATCACCGCAATGCCGGCACGCTCCGCCTGCACGCGCACGACGTCGACCACCCACGGCGCCGGCGACCGGGTCGTGTTCACCGTGCGCACCGGTTCGCGCTGGGCGGCGGCCGACTGGGCGGCCGTGAGGTACCCCTGCTCCGCCATCAGCGAGAGCACCGTGTTGCGGCGCGTGCGATTGCGATCGGGATAGCGCGACGGATCGTACTGCACCGGGCTCTTCGGCATCGCGGCGAGCGACGCAGCTTCGGCGAGCGTCAGATCGGCCGCGCCTTTGCCGAAGAACTGGCGTGCGGCCATCTCGATACCGTACGCGCCACGACCGAACGCGATCTGATTCAGGAACGCCTCGAGGATCTGCTCCTTGTTGTAGTGGCGCTCCATTTCACGCGCCGCCTGTTGCTCGCGCAGCTTGCGCCCAGCCGACACATCCCGTCGATCGATCAGATCGGGATGCATGTTGCCCACCAGCAGCTGCGTGATCGTGCTCGCCCCACGGAGGTTGCCCTTGGTGACCGCGTCCTTGATCGCGCCGGCCACGCCCACCAGGTCCACACCGTCGTGCTGGTAAAAGCGCTTATCCTCCACGGCGACGAAGGCGTGTCCGACGTATTTCGGGAGCGCGCGCAGCGCGACATTGATACGGCGCTCCTTGCCGAGCTCCCCGATCAGCGATCCGTCCCGCGCCAGGACCAGCGAGGCCTGCGCCGGCGTGATGATCTGCCATGCCTCGCCGGTGGAGCCGGAGGCGGCCTGCGCCGCCATGCTGAACGGCAGGACGGCCAGCGCGAACGGCACGCATGCCATCGATGCCCGTCGGAAAGGGAATCGTTCGTATCGGGAAATCAGAGGACGCATGCGGGAATTGTACACGGCCGACCGCCAGCCGGTTCACCACGTTCCGGGTTTAAAACCCGCACGCGACGGTAGGCGATGCGGGCCGATCCTCCTAGTTTTCAACTATGCCAGGTGATCCGATTCGTCCGCTGACGCTTGCCCTCTGCCAGTTTGCCCCCCGAAAGGGCGACACGGCCGCCAACCTCGCCCGCATTGGGCGTTTGTGCGCGCAAGCCTCCACCCTCGACCCGCGCCCGCAGGTCGTGCAGTTCCCCGAAACCGCACTCTCCGGCTACTTCGTGGAAGGCGGCGTCCGCGAGGTCGCCTGCACCGCGGGAGCGCTGGCCTACGATCTCGACGACACGTACCGCACCGCGTGCGCCGCCGCCGGCATTGACTGCGTGCCGATGGATATCGTGATCGGCTTCTACGAGCGTTGGCGCGATACGCTGCACAACAGCGCCGCCTATCTCACCATTGGCCTCGACGACGGTCCGCCGGTCATCCGGCACGTGCACCGGAAGAATTATCTGCCCACCTACGGCCTGTTCGACGAAGAACGCTTCGTCGAACGCGGCACCGAGATCCGTGCGTTCGAGACGCCCTGGGGCCGCGCCGCGCTGCTGGTGTGCGAAGACGCCTGGCATTCGATCAGCGGCACCATCGCCGCGCTCGATGGCGCGCAGGTGGTATTCGTGTCATCGGCCGCCCCGGCCCGCGGCATTTGGCCCCGTGAAGACGGCGTGGCCGGACCGTACAGCGCCGCCCGCTGGGAACGCCTCATACGCGATATCT
This sequence comes from Gemmatimonadales bacterium, assembly GCA_038316215.1. Lineage (GTDB taxonomy): Bacteria > Gemmatimonadota > Gemmatimonadetes > Gemmatimonadales > Gemmatimonadaceae > Gemmatimonas. The sequence continues at coordinate 5,504 of JBBQAK010000235.1, forward strand.
CCGAAGAACAGGGCGTCTATACGAGCTTCGTGAATCTGGTCGGCACCGAAGGCGGCAAGCGATTCTTTGGGACGTCGCATCTCGTGGGTCCCGGCGGCGACGTGCGCGGCCGCGCGCCCGTGTGGGACGAGTCGTTCATGTCGATCACCATCGACCTCGATGACCTCGTGCGCGCGCGGGCCGATGGTCCGCTGCTGAGTGACCTGCGCGTGGCGTTGCCACATGTCCTCGATAACATCCGGCGCGTCCAGGACGGCACACTGGCGTCGCTCTCGTACGACGGACCGGAGCCGGCGGCCGCCGATCTGCTGCGAGGGGCCCGTGGCTTCATCACCGGTGAATTCGCCGTCCCCACCGAAGCGCTGCAACGCGCCAACTCGATCGTACGTGCGATCCCGGAATCGCTGCCGGTGATTCGACACGAGATGCGCGACCACGGCGGCCCGCCGCCGTTGGCGATTGATGCCGCGATGACGGAAGAATGGCTGACCGGATTCCTGCGCGACGAGCTTGCGCGACGCGGCTTCGGCAAAGTGGTCATCGGTATTTCAGGAGGCGTCGATTCGGCCGTCACGGCGTTTCTCGCGGTACGCGCGCTCGGCCGTGAAAACGTGATCGGCATTCGCCTCCCGTACCGCACGTCGAGCGCGGAATCCCTCGATCACGCCCAGCTCGTGATCGAAGCCCTCGGCATCGAGTCGCGCACGGTGGACATCAGCCCGGCGGTCGACGGCTATCTCACCGCGGAGCCCGACGCCGACGCGTCGCGGCGTGGCAACATCATGGCGCGCACGCGCATGATCGCGCTCT
>JBBQAK010000139.1:0-9140 GCA_038316215.1 Gemmatimonadales bacterium
GCGTCGACGGCCTTGATGAGCGTGCCACCGCAGGTGAGTTCAGCGTCGTCACGATGCGGCGCGATACAGAGAAGATCGAGTGCGGACATGAAGTCACGCTACGCCGTCACCGCGCTGTCGGCAACCACTAGGCAAGCACCCGTCGTTGGCGCTACACGACGGGCTCGCCCATATCAGCCCGCTCGCGTGAGGTAGCGCGCCACCTGACCGGCAATCTGCTGGCCGCTGGCCACGCAATCGCCGACCGACACACCATTGCGGTAGTTGCCCGCCAGGTAGAGTCCCGGATTGGTACGCTCCGTTTCGTTCGCCGCATCCTTCACGGCCTGATACCCCACCGTGTACTGCGGAATCGCTCGCGGCCAGTAGACATGTTTCGCGAAGATCGGCTCCCCGCGCACACCCAACAGCTGTCGAAGGTCGATCAGGACGCGCTCCACCATCAGATCGGTGTCCTCGCGCGCGCGGTCGGCCATGCGGGCGCCACCCACAAAACAGGTGATGGACACGGTGCCATCAGGCGCGCGCGAGGGAAACAGCGATGACGTAAAGAGCGCGCCCAGAATGCTGCGCTTCTCCTTCGCTGGTATCAGCATGCCAAAGCCGTCCAGCGCATGCGCGACGTCGGCGCGCTCGAACCCGAGCGTGAGCACGCTCATGGGAGGATACTCGACGCGCTCCACCAGCGCGGCGTGGCTGCGCAGCTCTGCCGGAAGCTCCATGGCAGCGAGCACGTGCGCCGGCGTGGCCATCACGACGGCATCGAACGTTCGCGTTTTCGCGTCGCCGTCTTGTCCGGCCTCCACGACCCAGCGGCCTTCGTGGCGGTGCAGAAGACGCACCGGACATCCCAGTCGGAGGGTGCCCACGAGAGACGCCTCCAAGGCGTCCGTGAGCGTCTGCATGCCATCGACGAACGAGATCAAGCGGGCTCGCGTCGGCGGCAAGACCGGCGCGTCCGGGTCGGCGTCGGAGCCGTTGTCCGACGGCGCGGTGCTCGCCATCGACTTCCGTCCACGTGGCGCCATCAGTCCAGCGGAGAGCGACCCGTGATTCCGTTCGAGGTCGAAGACACGCGGGAAGGCGTGCATCATGCTGAGCGTCTCAGGATCACCAGCGAAGATCCCGGAAATGAACGGGTCGACGGCGTAGTCGAGCACTTCCGGACCGAGCCGGCGGCGAATGAACGAGGCGATCGATTCATCCGCGTCCGTCGCACGGGTGCGCACCAACGGCTCCAAGAGGACCCGCAACTTCGCCTTGAGCGAGAAGAGCCGGGTGGTGAGCATGGCCGGCGGTGTCATCGGGAATGCCTGCAGGATGCCGTCGCGCACGATATACCGACGGTTCGCCTGCTGATTCGCCTCGACGACGTCGTCATGCAGGTCGAGTTGCGTGAGCAAGGACTCGACCGGGGCCGACGTGACGAACGAGTTCGGACCGTATTCCGCGAGAAAGCCATCGGTGTGCGATGTCCGGATGGCCCCGCCGGTGTGATCGCTCGCTTCGTACAACGTGACGTTGACCCCGCGCCGCCGTAGTTCGTACGCGGCCACGAGCCCTGTAATCCCCGCTCCTACGACCGCGACCGAACGATGGTCGCCCGTTTCGTGATCGGTCGACGGCACGATGTCGCGATGGTCAGCCAGCGCACGCATAATTCATTCTCCGGCGACGTCCGTGACCCAGTCGCGGGGCTCAAGCATACGCAACAGGCGAGCCTCGAAAGACTCGGGGGAATACCGAGGGGCGTACTGCCACATGGCAAGCGGCGGCAAGCTCATGAGGACGCTCTCCACGCGCGCGTTCGTCTGCAAACCGAAGATCGTCCCACGATCATGCACGAGGTTGAACTCCACGTAGCGCCCGCGGCGCACCAACTGGAACTCGCGCTCCGCTTCGTTGAACGCCTCGTCTCGGCGCTGCTCCACGACGGGTTCGTACGCATGCCGCAACACCCGCGCCACATCACTGACGAACGCCTGCACGCCCTCGTGATCGAGTCCGTGCGACGCGTCGTCGGGACGTAGGTGATCAAAAAAGATGCCGCCAATACCACGCGCTTCATTGTCGCGATGTACGTTCACGAAGTACTCGTCACACCACCGCTTGAAGTCCGGATAGAAGCGCGCATGGTGGCGGTTGGCCATATCGCGCAGGGCCGCGTGGAACGTGACCCCGTCCTCGACATGCGGATAAAACGGGGTCAGATCCGTGCCCCCGCCAAACCAACTATCCGTGAGATGGCCGTGCTCGTCGGTGAGCTCGAAGTAGCGCACGTTCAGGTGAACCGTCGGCACCTTCGGGCTGCGCGGATGCACGACCAGACTCACACCCGTCGCAAAAAAATGCGTTGCGCCCGCGGCAGCCCCTTGTCCACCAAGACGCCGCGCCGCGAGTTCCGGTAGCTCGCCCATGACGGCCGAGCGGTTGATGCCGGCCTTCTCGAACGTGACGCCATCGGTCATCACGCGGGCTACACCACCGCCACCGCCAGGACGCTCCCAGCGGTCTTCGGCAAACGTACCGCCGCAGTCGAGACGACCAAAGAACGACGTCAACTCATCGTGCAGGCCGGCGATCCAGCGCGTGGCTTCCGCACGACGTGTCGCCACCGACGGGGCCGTGCTGGGCACGTCCGTCGGGAACACGGCCGCACTCATCGCGCCTCCGCCAACCGGTTCGTCCACGCGGCCGGCTGCGCCTTCGCGATCGAGATCTCCTCGTCTGTCCATTTCCACTCCTTCACGGCATCGATGAAGGCGCGCGCGTGATCGGGGGAGACATCCGGAAGGATGCCGTGCCCAAGATTCGCAATGTGGCCGATCGGACCGAACGCCCGGATCATCGCGTGTGTGCGACGACGAATCTCGGCCGGCGGACCATACAACGCGCATGGATCGAGGTTGCCCTGCATCGCCACCCGGAACGGATCGAGTTGTTGGCGCGCATCCATTGGCGACGTGTGCCAGTCCACACCGATCGCGTCGGCATTCGTGGCCGCCGCGATCTCCGCCAACGCCCACCCGGCGCCCGGCGCAAATACAATCACCGGCACACCCGCTTCCCGGGCTTTGTTCGCGCACCGCGCGAGATACGGGAGCGCAAACGTGCGGAATTCCTCGGGGCCGAGGGCACCCGCCCACGATTCGAACAGCTGCACGACTTGCGCGCCGGCGCCGACCTGTGCCACCAGATACTCACCTACCGCATCGGCAATCTTGCCAAGCAACGTATGGGCCATCTCAGGGTTTTCGTACAGCATGCGCTTGGCAACGGCAAACTGCTTCGTGCCTTTGCCTTCCACCATGTACGCCGCCAGCGTCCACGGGGAGCCGGCAAAACCGATCAGTGGCACTTTGCCGTCGATTTCGCGGCGGGCCAGCGTGAGCGCGTCGAGGACGTACTTGAGATGCTCTTGCGGGTCGACGGCGTGCAGCCGATCGAGATCCTTCAGCGAGCGGATCGGGGAGGGGAACTGTGGACCAACGCCTTCATCGAGCGTCAGATGCATGCCCATCGCTTCCGGGATCACCAAGATGTCGCTGAAGATGATCGCCGCATCCACACCGACCAGGTCCAGCGGCTGCAGCGTCACTTCGACGGCAAGCTCGGGCGTCCGGCACATGGTGAGGAAGTCCGACTTCGCGCGGACCGCGCGGTACTGCGGTAAGTACCGTCCTGCCTGACGCATCATCCACACCGGCGGGCGCTCCACGGCTTCACGCCGGAGTGCACGCAGCAGGAGATCGTTCGCAGGCGACGACGGGGCGGGCGTAACACTCACGTGAACTGCTCCGGTAAAAGAACCATCGAAGGACGTATGTCGCGGGACGGACGACGGCTCGTGTCGTTCGTCGCACTCTGGCGCGGCACCGCGTGCGACGGCACGTGGGGAACATGCTCCGCAACGGATTTCGGGGCGACCGCGGTGCGCGGTGCGCGAACGGCGCGCGGCTCCGGTACCGGCGCCGGGGAAAACATTTCGAGCAGCATCATCGCCTGCGCGTCGAGCGGCTCGCCGCGCTGCACGGCACGCCGGAGCGCTGCCATCGGGCCGGCCAGCAGTTTGGCTACGATACGTGATGCGGCGCGCTCGGCCATACCCGCATCCTTCGACGCAAAGGCGACTTCTCGGCGCGCTACATCCTCGAGCGCCGCACGCAATGGCTTAATCGCATCACGGGCCGGCATGTTCGCGATCCAGTCCATGAACGACGCGATTTCGTCTTCGCAGATATCGTTCGCCATGGGTACCGCGTCCCGACGCATCGTCTCCGCGCTCAGGATCGGCTGATGCAGCGTGTCGAGATCAACCAGCGTAATGCCGGGCTGCTCCGTGACGCGCGCGTCGATGTTGCGCGGTAGGCTGAGATCCATGAGCAGCAAGGCGTAGCCCACGGCCGCACAGGCTTCGCGCGCGTGCTGTAGTCCACCAGCCGTAATCACGGGCACTTCGCTGCCCGTGGCCACGATGACCACGTCCGCCATCGCCGCTTCCACATGCAGCGTCTCGAACGGGGCGGCGCGGCCACCCACAAACTTCGCCAGCTCTTGTGCCGTTTCGAACGTGCGGTTCACGATCACCAGATCGCGCGCGCCGAGCTTGTGAAGCTGCTTCGTGGCGCGCGCCCCCGTCTTCCCCGCACCGATCACGAGGCAGCGTGCGTTCTCGAGATTGCCGAAACGCTGGCTGGCCGTGATCGCCGCTTCGGCTCCGACCGAATTGCGTCCAGCGGCCAACGAGGTTTCGGTCTGCACACGCTTCCCGGCGCGCAGGGCCGTTTCGAACAGGCGATGCAAGACCGGGCCGGCCGTGTGGCCGCGCGAGGCTCGCTTATAGGCGGCCTTGAGCTGGCCCAGAATCTGTCCGTCGCCGAGCACCTGTGACTCCAGTCCCGCGGCGATGCGCACCACATGGCGGGCCGCGTCGACGCCGACGCGGCGCGTGGCCGTGTGCAACAGTTCGTCGCCTTCGAGTCGCGTGCGCATCCAGCGACGCGCCAGCGTTTGCACGGCCCGGTCGACAACCTTCGGTTCGTCGCTATCCACCCACGCGTACAACTCCGTACGGTTGCAGGTGGAAATCAGCGCGGCTTCAGTGACGATTTCGCTTCGGGCCGTACGGTACAACTGCGTGAGACGCTCTTCCGACAAATGGAAGCGCTCACGCGTGGCGACGTCGGCCTGACGAAAATCGATCGCAATCGATATCAGCATCGGAGTGCGGACTCGGGGCGGGTGCTCACGCGGTCGCGAGACCGGTTAGATGCGCGAGATTCTTGAAGAAGATTCTCACATGGGCGAGTGGCTTGGCTTTCACCAGTTGCTTGTTCATGTACCCGTCGAACGTGAGTTCCTGCACATCGCGATCACGACAGATCGCCACGAAACGCTCACGACGGTTGTCATTACGATACCAGAAAGTCTGCATCACGTCGAGTACGAAGAAGACGGGCCCGTGCAAACGCATGAAGCGACGACGTGCCTGGCGCAACGCCTTCGCATTGCCGGTGACCAACGCGGCCAGCACCGCGTCGGCGGCAAACCGACCGCCGGTCATCGCGTAGAAAATCCCTTCGCCACTGGCTGGTGCCACCACGCCGGCCGCATCGCCCGCCAGCACCACGTCGCGGCCGTTGTCCCACTGCGGCAGCGGCTTGATCGGAATCGGCGCGCCTTCCTTGCGGATCGTCTCCACCTTATCGAGGCCGGTGTCCTGTCGCAGCTTAGCGACCGCGTTCTTGAGGCCGAAGCCCTTCTGCAAGCTCCCGGTCCCAATGCTGGTCGTCGCACCATGGGGGAAAACCCAGGCGTAGAAGTCGGGAGACAGCGGCTGCTGGTAGTACACGTCGCAGCGGGCCGGTCCGAAATTCGCCGTATCGCCGGCCTCCGGCGACTTCACGATTTCATGGTACGCGAACACGTGCTTGGCCTTGTGCGAATTCGGGATGCACTGGCGAGCCACCGGCGAGAGCGCGCCGTCGGCGCCGATCACCATCCGGGCGCGCACTTGGCGCGTCTCACCGGAGCGTGACCGACCGTCGGTGTAGCTGATCACCGGGATCCCGTCGGCACCACGCGCAAAGGTCGTGAACGTTCCCACATGTCGCTCGGCGCCCGCGTTGGCCGCCCGCGTGCGAAGCCACTCGTCGAACACATCGCGGTCGACCATGCCCACGTATCCATCGCCCACCGGGATATCCACGGTGCGCCAAGTCGGGGAGATGATGCGAGCGGTATCGATTTGCGCAACCATCATCGATTCCGGCACATCGAAGTCCCGCAGCAGCTGCGGCGGCACTGCGCCCCCGCAGGGTTTCGTGCGACCCGCGCGATCGAGCAGCATCACCGAACGGCCCGCTTTCGCGAGCTCGTGGGCCGCCGTGGCGCCGGCCGGACCACCGCCGATCACCAGCACGTCGTACAGGTCGAGCTGTGGCACTTCACTCATGTGACATCCTCTATCGGTGAAACGGATCGCACGCACACACGCGCATTGGTCATCATCATCGTCACTGCAGCACCGCCGGCAACATGTCCGCACGCTCCCGAAACACGTCGTTTGCACGTTCGCTCGAGGCGCTACGCAGCGCGAGGAAGGCGGATGCCGCGAAGAGCACCGCTTCCGCGCTGAAGACGGCCAGGTAGCCACGGAGCGGCGACGCCAGCACCGCCTTTGCCGTATCGACGCCAATCGCCCCCGTCATCGTGCCGGTCGCGTAGGCGAGTGCCTGCGCCGCTCCGAACACGCCCAGACGCAGTCCGGCGCGACCATCGGTCTTGTCACCGGTCAGCGCCATCATCGAACCGATCGCACCGATCGCAAACACTCCGTTCGCCAGTCCGAGCATCATCACGATGGTCGTGAACATGCGCACATCACCCAACACCGGCGACGCGGCAAGCGCGACGTAGGTAATGGCCGATGCCATGCAGCCAGCCGCCGCCCAGTGACGCAGCTGACCGCGGCGGGTGGCCAACACGGCCGTCGCAATCATACCGATGAGTACGCCGCCATGGTGAACGCCCGAGAGCTTGGTGCTCTCGCCCGGTGTCATGCCGAACGCAATACCGGCGAACGGCTCGAGAATGAGATCCTGTGCGCTGTACGCAAACATCGCCACAAAGATGAAGCTGGCGAACAGGCGCGCCGCCGGCTCTTCCCATACCGTGCGCAACGCGGACATAAACGAACCGTGCGACGCCTCCGTGCTCGGTACACCCGAGGCTGCCAGACGCGGACCGCGTTCCACTCCGTACGTGGCAACGACCGCCACGAGGAATCCGATGCCGCCGATCCCGCCGGCAATCGCGATCAGGCGGGTATACGAGAACGGGTCGAGCAATGCCCCCGAGGTCGCAGCCGTGATGATGATGCCAACGATCATCAGGATCCACGTGATGGCCGCGGCGCCGGCGCGCTGCGAGGGCAGCGCGCGCTCACTGATCAGCGCGAGCAGCGGTGTGCCGGCCGCGCTCACGCCAGCGCCGAGCACAACGCTGGCGATCGACGCGAGCGCGATGCCGAGCGCCACATTCGTGGCCATCACCGGGATGCTGGCCGCGACACCGACGCCGCCCACGGCGCAGACCGCCAGTCCACCCAGAATCCATGGCGTGCGGCGACCGCTGCGATCGCTGTCATGTCCGAGCCGCGGACGCAAAATGAGTTGGACGCCGAAGTGCAACGCGACCAGCAATCCCGGCACCGTGGCAGGGAGCGCCAGCTCGACGACGATGACGCGATTGATCGTCGTGGTCAACAGCACCACGACGGCGCCCATCGCGGCCTGCACGAGGCCAAGTCGCGAGAGCTGCCACCAACTCACTTGCCGGCCTCCGCAATAATCGGCAAGGTGCGCACCGCGAACGCCGAGATCATCATACCACTCACAAAGAACGGAACGCCAAGCGCACTGAGCCACAACGCGCGTTCACGTGGCAATTGCACGAAGCGCCACATCATGACCGCCTGGACAAGCGCGAGCAGGCCGATCGCGAGCGCATGCCACGGACGGTTCCATGACACCAGCAGCGCAATCACGGCGGCCTGCGCCACCAACATCACGAGCGACGCGACCCGCGCCGCACCGTCAGCGCCGAGCAGCACGGGGAGCGAGTTGACGCCCATGCGCTGGTCGCCCTCCATCGCCTTGAAATCGTTCAGCGTCATGATCCCGTGCGCCCCGATGCTGTAGAGCGTCGCGAGCAGCAGCAGCGGCATCGGCGGCACCTGATTGCCGAGCATGATGCCGGCACCCGTCACCCATGCCAGTCCTTCGTAGGTGAAGCCCACGGCGGTGTTGCCGATCCAGCCGTTGCGCTTAAAGCGGAACGGCGGTGCACTGTAGCCCCACGAAAACAACAGGGCGATGGCGACTGCGGAGACGCCGAAGGCACCGAGCGGTAGCGCCGCAAAGAGACAGAGCGCCGTCCAGAAGATCGCGATGGCGAGTCCCCATTGACCGGGAATCCGACTGGAGGGAATCGGGCGATTGGGTTCGTTAATGGCATCGACGTGCCGATCGAACCAGTCGTTTACCGCCTGACTGGATGCACATACAAGCGGCCCCGTGATCGCGATACCAAGCGCGAGCAGGGGGATGCGTTCCGAGAGGGGGACACCGGCGGAGATCGCACCGCAAGTGAACGCCCACATCGGAGGGAACCACGTCACCGGCTTGAGCAGCGTGAGGACCGCTCTTGGGTCTGGGCGCGCGTTCGCCGACTGTACAAAAAAACCGACGCTCATATGCGTCTAGTTTAGTTGACAGTACACAAATGCGACAGAGTCAAGTTGAGCCGAAATCGAGACTCCCAAGTCCAAGCTAAACGGGACGATAACCGGCCGGTGTAAACCGGCTGGTTATCGTCCATCGTTCAGCTTACGGGGGGATTCTCGCCGACGCTTGGCGACACCAGGCGGTGCCGCCGAAGCTTGACGTACAAGCTCTGTCGGCTCACCCCGAGCACCTCGGCGGCCGAGGTCCGGTTGTCGTGCGTCAGTTCGAGGGCCGCTTCGATAAAATGCCGCTCGACCAGATCTACGGTATCGCGGACCAGGTCCCGAAGGGAAACACGCCCGACCAGCGTGGTGAGTTCTTCGACCGCGCGGGTCAAATCACGGGCGCCCTGAG
>JBBQAK010000103.1:0-10179 GCA_038316215.1 Gemmatimonadales bacterium
CTGTCACTGATGGTCTTGGCCGGCGCGCTGTGGGTGACGCGCCGATACATGCATGGATACGCACGACGGGCCGGCCGACGCACCGTGATGCGCGCACGAGTCCGTATCGACCGCTACAAGCTCACGCGCAAGGCGTACGTGATCGATGCCCTGCTCGCCGATGAGGCCATCGCCGAGGCGGTACGCGTGCACATCGCAGAAACGGGGGCGGGTGAGGCCGAGACGTGGGACCGTGTGCGTCGCTATCTCGACGAGATCGTGCCGTTCTTCAACATCCTCGCATACTACCGCCTCGGATACTGGGTGAGTCGTGCCGCCCTCGGCCTGTTCTACAAAGTCTCGGTGGAGTACGAACGGCCGGACCCGTTCCGCGGTGTGCCGCGCAACTCGGTCGTGATCTATCTCATGAATCATCGGTCCAACGCCGACTACGTGTTGGTGGCGTACGTGATGATGGGGGCGGTGTCGATTTCGTACGCGGTCGGCGAGTGGGCGCGCGCCTTTCCCCTCGAGGTGTTGTTCAAGAGTTTTGGCTCGTACTTCATTCGTCGACGATATCGCGAGCCGCTGTATCACGCGGTGTTGCAGTCATACGTGCAGTTGATCACGCGCAACAGCGTGACACAGGGGATCTTCCCTGAAGGCGGTCTTACCCGCGATGGGGCCCTGCGCCCGGCCAAGATCGGCCTGCTCGACTACGCGCTCAGCGTCGCGCGCGATCCCGACGTACGCCGGCGCATGTACGTGGTGCCGGTGGGCATCAACTATGATCGCGTGATCGAAGACCGCACACTGCTGCGTGAGCTCGAGACCCGCCGTCAGGGACCGGCGCGCGATCGCGTCGGGCAGGCCGTGAGCGTGGGACGCTTCGTGCTTTGGAACCTCGGCCGACTGCTCACCCGCCGGTGGCGCCGATACGGGCGCGCGGCGGTCACCATCGGATCGCCTGTGTCCGTGGATGCCTGGCTCGCCGGCCTCGAGGCGCAGGGGGTGTCGCTGTTCGACGCGCCGCGGTCCGACCGCCTGCCGCGAGTGCAGCACTTTTGTGACGACGTCTTGGAGCGGATCGGCGCCATCATTCCCGTGACGCCCGTTCCCCTGGCCTGCGCGGCCCTGCAGAGCTTCGACGCCGACTTCGTGTCGCGGGAGGCGCTCCTCGAGCGCATGTCCGCCATGCGTGACGTGCTCAAGGAGCTCAACGGACGGGTTTTGCAGGCCGACCGGGACATCGAAGAGACCTTCGAACGGGCTTACCGAATGCTGCGGATGCGTCGCGTCATTGCCCGAACCGGCGCCGGGTTCCTGATTCTGCCCAACGGGCGGCCGCTGATCACGTATTACGCTAACAGCATCGTCCACCTGTTGGGGCCCTTTGGCGAGGGGATGCGAGCGCGGGATGCGTTGCCGTTGCATGACTGGGAGCGGGACGCGCTTGTCCGCGGTCCGGCCCCGGGATAGCATACGGGTGTGCACAGCTGGCCTATCGTATAACGGCTATTACCCCGGCCTTTGAAGCCGGAGATCTTGGTTCGATTCCAAGTGGGCCTATCGTTCGTTGTGCAGGACTTGAAGCAGCCGCTGGTTCCGCTAGCTTGAAGGGCTGCTCGATAACACGTTCGGGACGGAGCCGCCGCGCCTCAATAAGAGGTACCGGCGACACTCCGCCCCATTTGTACTGGTTCCGTACGATCCCTCTTTACGCAGGTCGAGATTCCCGGATGACTCCGTCTTTGGACGCACCGTCCCCGTCGCCACGCGGCTTCAAGATCCTGTCCGGAACGGCCAACCAGCCGCTCGCGGAAGAGGTCGCGAAAATGCTGGGCACCGAGCTGTGCAAGGTGACCTGCACGCGTTTCGCCGACGGAGAAGTGTTCGTGCGCATCGACGAGAACATCCGCGGTGCCGACGTCTTCGTGGTGCAACCCACGAATCCGCCCGGCGAAAACGTGCTCGAACTCCTGCTGCTGATCGACGCCGCGCGCCGTGCCTCGGCCGCCCGCGTCACCGCGGTACTCCCCTACACGGGGTACGCCCGACAGGATCGCAAGGATCAGCCGCGCGTCGCGATTGGCGCCAAACTGATGGCCAACCTCATCGAGACCGCCGGCGCCGATCGCGTGCTTGGTCTCGATTTTCATGCGCACCAGTTGCAGGGCTTCTTCGACGTCCCCGTCGATCATCTGTATGCGGCGCCGGTGTTCACGAACTATTTCCGGAAGAAGGGGCTCAAGGACCTGTGCGTCGTCGCCCCCGATGTCGGATCCGCGAAGATGGCGCGTGGCTTTGCCAAGCGACTCGACGCTACGTTCGCCATCATCGACAAGCGGCGTCCCAAAGCCAACGTGGCCGAAGTGATGAACGTCGTCGGTGAAGTCGAAGGTCGGGACTGTCTCATCCCCGACGACATGATCGACACGGCTGGCACGGTGTCCGAAGCTGCCCGCGCACTGAAGAATCTCGGCGCAAATGACATTTACGTGTGCGCGACGCACGCGCTGTTCAGCGGCCCCGCCGTGGAACGGTTGACGAGCGCGCCGATCAAGGAAGTCGTGGTTACCGACTCCATCAACATCCCGCCCGAGCGACGCTTTCCGTCGCTGCACGTGCTGTCGGTGGGCGAGTTGCTGGCGAAGGCGATCCGATTCACGCACGCCGATCAGTCGGTGAGCGTGTTGTTCGAATAACGGCGAAGTAGGGAGTAGGGCGTACGGAGTAGGGAGACTCCATACCCCGTACTTCATACCCCTTACTTGGTTGTTATCTGGCCGGGCCGACCATTTCCGGTTACTCCCGAACCACTTTTCTCAGAGGTTTTTCGTAATGTCTACCGCTTCTCTCTCCGCGTCCGTTCGCACCGAAACCGGCAAGGGCGCTGCTCGCAAGATCCGTCAGGCCGGCCACATCCCCGCCGTGATCTACGGGCACGGCCGCGAGCCGCAGTCGCTCGTGCTCAACGCGCGCGATACCGACAAGCTGCTCAAGAGCATCGCGGTCAGCAGCACCGTGATCGAACTCAACATCGACGGCAAGAGCGCCCGTACGCTCATCCGCGAAGTGCAGCGCCATCCGTTCAAGCGCACGATCACGCACATCGACTTCCAGGAACTGGTGGTTGGTGAGACGGTGTCGGTGCAGTGCCCGATCGTCTACGTGGGCGTGCCGGAAGGCGTGCGTCTCGAAGGCGGCCTGCTCGACCAGATCATGCACCAGCTGCACATCGAAGTCCTTCCGTCGGCGATCCCGAACCACATCGACGTTGATATTTCGGCGATGAAGATCGGTAACACACTGCACGTGTCCGATCTCGTGCTGCCTGCCGGTGTCAAGGTGCTTGACGAGCCGGGCACGACCGTCTGTATCGTGCAGGTGCCGAAGGTTGCCGTGGAGCCCGTGGTTGAAGGCGCCGCTGAGCCGGAAGTCATCCGCGCGAAGCCCAAGGCCGACGAGAAGTAATCTCGCCGTTCGTTCGTTTTCGCTCGATCGTCCGGGGCGCGGAGTCCGTTCAGCATGGTTACCCCACGCTGGCGCATCCCGCGCCCCGCCCGTTTACCCCTGCGCATGAAAGTCATCGTCGGACTCGGCAATCCCGGCCGGGAATACGAACACACGCGACATAACGTGGGCTGGTGGCTGGTTGACCACCTCGCCCGGCATTGGCATTTCGATCCCTGGCGAAAAGACGGGGACGCCGTCACGACCCAGGGCCTTATCGGCGGGAAGAAGGTCAAGCTCGTCAAGCCGCAGACGTTCATGAACCTCAGTGGCGCGGCGCTCCGCCCGTACCTGAAGCGCGAAGGCTGGAAGGCGGCCGACGATCTCATGGTCATCGTCGACGAAGTCGCCGTGACCGCCGGCGAGTATCGCCTGCGCGCCGCCGGCAGCCCTGGGGGGCACAATGGGCTCAAGAGCATCGAGGCCCACCTCAAATCGCCCACCTATCCGCGACTGCGCATCGGCATCAAGCCGGTCGATGAGCGCCGGCAGATCGGCGACCTCGCCGACTTCGTGCTGCACACCATGCCGCGCGACGAGCGCGAGCTCGTGGAAGCACTCTACTCGCGCATGGTCACCGCGATCGAGTTGTGGATCGCCGACGGCACCGAGAAAGCCGTCAGTACGATGGGACGCTGACCGGCAACCGCAGCGACCGTTGCCGTTTGTTGGGCGAACGCACAACGTTCTCTCATGCTACCTCAACCTTCGACTCGCCTCCTGCTGCTCGCCAGTGTCGTGATCGCGGCCACCGCCTGCGGCACCGACCACAGGCCCCCGGCAGCATCGGCCTCCACCGCCATCCTTGGCGCCGTCGAAGAGATCGCGACGCCGGCGCCGCCCGGCAGCAAGACACCATTCGTCATCACCGATGACAGCGGTGCGGCCTACGTGTCGTGGACGGAACAACGCGCCGACTCATCGTTCGCCATCCGGCTCGCGAAATGGAACGGCGCCGCTTGGGATTCGTCGCGCACGATCGCGGCCGACCGCCCGTTCTTCGTGAACTGGGCCGACTTCCCGGCCATCACAAAGCTCGGCAATGGCGACCTCGCCGCGCATTGGCTTGAGCGCGAAGGCACCAGCACCTACGCCTATGGTATCCGCACCGTGCGCTCGAGCGATGACGGGCGGAGTTGGAGCGCGCCCGTCACACCGCACACCGACGGCGTAGCGGCCGAGCATGGGTTCGTGTCGTTGTGGGCCGACGGCGGCCGCAACGTCGGTCTCGTGTGGCTCGATGGGCGCAAGAGCGCCATGAAAGACTCCACGCGGGAGATGACGGTACGCACGGCCGTGGTACGCGAAGACGGTACGCTCGCCAAGGAGGCGGTGCTCGATGCGCGCAGTTGCGATTGCTGCCAGACATCGACCGCCAAGGGGACGTTGGGTCGGGTCATCGTCTATCGGGATCGCTCCGACAAGGACATCCGCGACATCGCCATCGTGCGCGAACTGGTCGGTGGCTGGAGTCCGCCGGTGCTCGTGCACGCCGACGACTGGTACTATCCCGGCTGCCCCGTGAACGGCCCGCAGGTGGCCGCGAACGGCAAGACCGTCGTCGTGGCCTGGTATACCGCAGCCCACGACACCGCACGCGTGCTGGTGGCCACCTCCACCGACGGCGGGGCCACGTTCGGCGCCCCGGTGCGGATCGACGAAGGAGATCCGGTTGGTCGCGTCTCGATCGTCCTCGACAGTCGGGCTGAGCCGATTGTGGCGTGGCTCGAACAGCGAACGACGGATGAAGCCGAGATCCTCGTGCGTCGCGTGACCGGCGCCACGGTCAGTGAAACCCGCAGCCTCGCTCGTACGTCGGGAGCACGACAAAGCGGCTTCCCGCGCCTCGCGGTGCTGCGCGATACCCTGTTCGCAACCTGGACCACCACGAAGCCCGCATCGCAGGTGCACGTGGCGCGCCTTCCTCTTTCGTCGAGTGCTCGATGAGTTCAGCTGGTTTCACGACCGTTCGTCAGACGCTCCGCATCGGTAGCCTGTTTGCGACCGGTGCCCTCATCTCGATCGCCGGGGCGTGGGTCGCCGGGGCGCAGGACGCGCCCAAGCCGCAGCCCGTGGCCGCATCCGCGCCCGCCAACGCACCGTTGCCGCTCAAGTTGGCACCGCGACCGACCAAGAGCGCAATCACGGCCGACGACCTGATGACGCGGCTGTACATCTTCGCCGACGACTCCCTGATGGGCCGCGACGCCGGTACCGAGGGCAGCTTCAAGGCCACCGAGCTGCTGGCGCGCGAAGCCAAGCGCCTTGGCCTGCAGCCCGCCGGCGACAGCGGCACGTTCTTCCAGACGCTGCCGCTCAAGCGCAAGAAAGTCGATCCGATGTCATCGTTCATTGCCGGCGGCGCGCCGCTTGAACTCGGCAAGGAGTGGGGCTTCAAGAGTGAGAGCACGATGACCGTCAACGACACGCCCGTCGTGTTCGGCGGCGTGATGGGCGAGGCCTCGTTGTTGCCGGCCGATCAGGTGGCCGGAAAGCTGGTGGTGCTCACCGTGCCCCTCTCACAGTCCGCCATCCAGCAGTCGGTGGAAGGCGACGTCGATGTGCCCGGCGGTGCCGCGGGCATCGTGCTCGTCGTACCGGCGCAAGCGGCCGGCATCTTCGGTTATGTGTTGAACGCTGGCGTGTACGTGGACGATCCGGCCTTCCGCGTCGGCGGTCCTCGTCTGTTCGTCGGCGCCGGCGCGATGTCGAAGCTCTTCACATCGCCCGTCAGTGAGCTCAAGCCCGGTACCGTTGGCGCGACCGTAAATGTGAACGCGATCCTCGACGTCACGCCGTCGCTGTTCCCGGCGCGCAATGTCATCGCGATCTTGCCCGGCAGCGATCCGAAGCTCAAACATCAGTATGTCGCCGTCGGCGCCCACAGCGATCACGTGGGCATGTCGCGTCGATCGGTCGATCACGACTCCGTGTTGGTGTTCAACCGGATCGTGCGTCCGGCCGGCGCCGAAAACAGCGACAAGATGGGAAATGCCGAACAGTTCGCGCAGATCAACGCCGAGCTGGTGGAGCTGCGGAAGACAAGCCCGACTCGTCGCGATTCTATTTTCAACGGCGCCGACGACGATGGCTCTGGCTCAGTGGCGGTTCAAGAGATCGCCGAACTGCTGTCCTCCATGAAGACCAAGCCGAAGCGCTCCACCTTGTTCGTGTGGCACGTCGGCGAAGAAAAGGGGTTGTGGGGCTCGAAGTTCTTCACGGAGCATGCGACCGTTTCGCGCGACTCCATCGTCGCGCAGCTCAACATCGACATGGTCGGCCGTGGGTCCGCCACCGACCTCACCGGCCTGTCGAAGGACGGCCAGGATCTGCGTGGGGGCCCCGACTATCTGCAGCTCGTCGGTTCACGCCGTCTGTCTACGGAACTCGGTGATCTCGTCGAGAGCGTGAATAAAACGAAGCAGCACAATCTGGTGTTCGACTACGGCATGGACGCCAACGACCACCCGATGAACATCTACTGCCGCAGCGACCACTACGAGTACGCCAAGTGGGGCGTCCCGGTCACCTTCTTCACCACGGGCGGCCACTCGGCGTACCACCAGCTCACCGACGAGCCGCAGTACATCGACTACCCCCACATGGCGCGGGTCGCGACGCTGATTGCCGATGTTGCCCTGGAGCTGGGCAACCGAGCGGGCCGTCCGGTGGTGAACCAGCCGAAGCTCGACCCGCGCGGCGCCTGCAAGCAGTAGTGCGCCAAGGCGTTATCGCTTATCCTTTGTGGCTGTACCACCCCCGGTGACCTAGGGCACGAGTCCGGTCATCCCAATCTCCTCCAGCCACACCGACATGTTCGACCAACTCCCGCTGCTGTCGTTGGGCGCGGGCGTCGTCGGCCTCATCGCGACGTTCCTGACCTTCGGCGGTATTCGCCGCCTCTCCCCCGGCACGCCGGCCATGCAGGATCTGGCCAACGAAATCCACGTGGGTGCCATGGCGTTCTTGCGCGCCGAATACGTGGTGCTGATGCCCTTCTTGGCGATTGTGGCCGGCCTGCTGGGCTGGGCCATCGGCATCAAGACGGCCATCGCCTACATCATCGGCGGACTACTGTCCGTGGCCAGCGGCTGGATCGGCATGCAAGGTGCCACCGCGGCCAACGTGCGGACCGCAGAAGCGGCCCGCTCCAGTGGCCAGGCGGCGGCCCTCCGCGTCGCCTTTGGCGGCGGGTCCATCATGGGACTCGCCGTCGCATCCCTTGGCCTCGCCGGCATCGCCATCCTGTTCGCCTTTCTCGCCAAGGGCGAGATGACGACCGATGCGAAGCTGTTCTCCGAGATCGTGTCCGGATTCGCGATGGGCGCCTCATCGATCGCACTGTTCGCGCGCGTTGGCGGCGGTATTTACACGAAGGCGGCCGACGTTGGCGCTGACCTCGTGGGCAAGGTCGAAGCAGGCATCCCGGAAGACGATCCGCGTAACCCGGCCACCATCGCCGACAATGTCGGTGACAATGTCGGTGACGTGGCTGGATTGGGCGCCGACATCTTCGAGAGCTACGTGGGCGGTATCATTGCCACGATCGCGCTCGCGGCCACCAGCACCCTGCTCCCTGAAGTGTCGCGCGTCAACGCCATGTTGCTGCCCGTTGCCTATACGGCGGCCGGACTCGTGGCGTCGTTGCTCGGCATTTTTGCCATGCGCATTCTAGCCAAGGGCGATCCGGCCAACGCGCTGCGCTTAGTCACGTTTATTGCCGCCGGCCTGTTCCTCGTGTTCGCGTACTTCATCACGTCGATGGTACCGCTGGGAATGATGCGGGCTGACGGTACGGCGCTGCCCGCGCTCGGACCGTTCTTCGCCGTGATCGCGGGAACGGTGTCGGGCATCTCGATTGGTCTCGTCACCGAGTATTACACGGCGGCGGGCCCGGTGCGTCGCATCGCCGAAGCCTCGCAGACGGGTCCGGCCACGAACATCATCGCCGGCCTCGCCGTCGGCATGGAAAGCTGCATCGTGCCCGTGCTGCTCATCTGCGGAGCGATCTGGGTGTCGTTCACGTCGGCTGGCCTGTACGGGATCGCGATCGCCTCGGTGGGCATGCTCGCCACGGTCGGTGTCACGATGTCGGTGGACGCCTACGGTCCGATTTCGGATAACGCCGGTGGTATCGCCGAGATGAGCCATCTCGGACCGGAAGTCCGCAAGATCACCGACGGGCTCGACGCACTCGGTAACACCACCGCCGCGATCGGGAAGGGCTTCGCGATCGGTTCGGCGGCCCTCACGGCGCTGGCGCTGTTCTCGGCCTACGCCTCGGCCGTGAACCTCACGGTGCTCAACCTGATCGACCCGATGGTCGTGATCGGCATGTTCGTGGGCGGTGTCGTGCCGTTCTACGTCGGCGCCTCCACGATGACCGCCGTCGGTCGTGCCGCGCAGGGCATGGTGGAAGAAGTCCGTCGTCAGTTCCGCGAGATCCCGGGCCTGCTCGAGGGCAAGCCAGGTGTGAAGCCGGATTCGGCGCGTTGTGTCGAGATCTCGACCAAGGCCGCGATCCGCGAAATGATCGCACCGGGCCTCGTGGCGATTCTGCTGCCCGTGTTCGTCGGCAAGTTCCTCGGCGTCACCGCGCTGGGCGGCCTCTTGGCCGGCGCAACGGTCACGGGCGTGATGATGGCCCTGTTCATGGCCAACGCCGGCGGCGCGTGGGACAACGCCAAGAAGATGATCGAAGGCGGTATCCTGGGCGGTAAGGGCTCCGACCCGCACAAGGCCGCCGTGGTGGGTGACACCGTGGGCGATCCGTTCAAGGACACCAGCGGACCGGCCATGAACATTCTCATCAAGTTGATGAGCGTGGTGAGCTTGGTACTGGCCCCTTGGTTTTTGAGATAACTGCGAAGTAGGGAGTGCGGAGTACGGGGTACGGAGACGTTGTCTTCGTGCCCCGCTTCACGTCGTGCGGCGGTGTAGACGACTGACTGATGCCTCGTGCTGTGCACGTACGCTCCGCTGCAACGCGATCAGCATTCGCCGGATGGCGATGGTCTCAGCGGCGAGGGCGTCATGTTGATCGGGCGAAATCGCGAGGAGCCGCTTCGCAAACGACAGATGACTCTGCGATTCGGATGCGGACGCGATGGCGATCTGCAGATAGCGCGCCAACTGCGGTCGAGTACCGGACCGACAGCCCTCAGCGATCGACGCATGAATTGACTCCGAACTTCTGCTGAGCTGGGACTGTACGTCCCGATGAGTTCGCGCCGATTCGCCACGAAGCGCAGCCCGTACCGCCACCGCGTAGTCGATAGCCCGGGCGTACACCACGAGCCGCTCAGGATCCTGGATTGAGTAGTCGTCCATCCTGCCAATGTGCGCCCGCCAGGGCCGCACGCCGTCACCATTCCATCGCCCCCCACTACATTTCACCGCGGGTGGAGGCTCCGCGTCTCCCTACCCCCCACTCCGTACTCCCTACTTCGCTTTTATAACGTGCTCCAACTCGGCATCGTCGGTCTCCCCAACGTCGGCAAATCCACGCTCTTCAACGCCCTGACCTCCGCCAAGGCCGAAGCAGCGAATTATCCTTTTTGCACGGTCGACCCGAACGTCGGCATGGTGGAAGTCCCCGACGCACGTTTGGCGATGCTGGCTGAGATCGTGAAGCCGAAGCGCACGCTTCCGGCCGCGGTGCAGTTCGTTGACATTGCCGGTCTCGTG
>JBBQAK010000056.1:0-13173 GCA_038316215.1 Gemmatimonadales bacterium
CTACCGAACTGCGCGATGAAGAGTTCCCGAGAGCGCTCCACATCTTCGGCGGCCGATCGCACCGCCACGCCGCCCTGATGGTATGTACTCGCGACCACCGCGAACCCCATGCGCGCCCAGATGCTCCACCGCGTCAGGTCATCGGCGCTACCCTTGGCGTCGGGAGCACCGAGGTCCGGACCTCCGTGCGCATGCACCACGAGCCGTTTGTTCCACAGCGCCGGCATCGCCACCCAGTAAAACGCGCCGGCGCTGTCTTTCCCAAGCGAGCACTGCACCGTAGCGGGGAGGCCCTGGGGACACGGCATTGCGTCGGCGCGCGAGCCCTGCGCTTTCGCCGACGCCGACGCCGACGCGAGGAGCACTAGTGCAGCAACCATCCCGCCACGAACCATCATACCGCCAACCGGGCCGGCGCCATCTTCAGCTCTTTGCGCTCGAGTTCCCCGCGCAACAGCAACAGGGCGAATACCGCTTGCAACGTCATCGTGATCACCGAGAGATACCATACCTGCTTGATCTGAAAGCCCGATCGATGCGACAGCCAGTACACGGGCACGGCGAAGGTGAGCAGTCGCGTGGCGCTGGCGATGAGCGATGGCACCGTATTGCCGAGCGCCTGGAACATCCCGCCGCACGTGAAGTTCAATCCCGTTGCTACGAAGTTCCACGAGATAATACCAAGAAACTGCGTCGCCACCGCGATCACCGCGGCCTCGTGCGTGAAGCCCTGCACCAGGAGTTCAGGGCGCCACTGACACAGCAGCGTGAGCAAGGCCATCGGCATGCTTCCCATGATCACCGCCCACTTGAACGTGTCGCGCACGCGGTCGAGATGTCCGGCCCCCATGTTCTGCCCGGCCATCGGCGCCGCTGAAAATGCAACGGCCATGGCCGGCAAGAACATCGACTGCATGAGTCGGGAGCCGATGCCGTATCCCGCTTGCGCTTCCGCACCGAAGGGCTTGATCGCCGTATAAATCACGGCCGTGAACACAAACATCAACGCGAACTCAGCGCCGGGTGGCACGCCAATCTTGAGCATGCGCGTGAGCACGTCGATACGAACAGCCAGCAGTTCGCGCCGGAACCCGACGTAGTGTTCGAGTTGAATGAAGTACACCGAGATGGCGACCACGCCAATCGCGATGGCGAGGGAACTCGCCAGCCCCGCGCCAGCCACACCGAGCGGGCGACCGGTGCCCCATCCCGCAATGAAGATCGGGGCGAAGATGATGTTCAGGACCACCGTGAGCATCTGCACCAACATGCCCGGCTTCACGATGCCCGTGCCGCGCAACGCGCTGCCCATGGAGACCAGCGCAAACTGCAGGGCGAGTCCCGGGATATACCAGCGCAGATACGACGTACCGGCCGCTACGGTGTCGGCGTTCGAGCCGAGCGCGCTCATGTAGCGACCACAGAGTGCATAGCCGCCCACCAGCGTGGCGACACCGCACACAAACGCCCAGAGTACGCTTTGGTTGAACACCAGGTTGGCGTCGGGTTGATCCTTTCGACCGACGGCGTGCGCAATCAGCGCCATCGTGCTCACACCCAGAATCTGCGTGAACGACATAATCACGAACTGCACGTTGCCCGCCGCGCTCACGCCGGCAATCGCGGCGTCGCCAAGTCGCGCCACGAAGAACAGGTCGACGAGAAAGTACAGCGTCTGAAAGAGCATCCCCAATGCCATCGGTACTGCGAGGCGCAGGATATGACGGGGGACGGAGCCGGTCGTGAGGTCGTTCACTTGGCCACCCACTCCCAGATGATACGTGAGCAATCCGCCGCGAGCGCATCGGCGATCTGTGGATCCGGAATACCGCGCGTGAGAATCGCGATCGCATACGGTGACTTTCCCGGCGGATACACTAATCCTGCGTCGTGCCGAGTCGCCGTGATGCTGCCGGTTTTGTGTGCCACGAGCGTACCCGCCGGTAGCCCGGCAGGGATCTGCGAGTTGAACGCCTGCTGCTCGAGAATACCGAGCATATCGGCTGTGGCGGTACTGTCGCCGACCCGTCGCGACTGAAGCGCGACAAACAGCGTCACCAAGTCGCTGGCCGTCGTAACGTTGTTCATATCCCTGCGGAACGCCGGCGTATCCTCCACCCCGCGGAGCACCACGGTGTGTCGTGCACCGAGTTCGCGCGCCAGCGCCGTGATCTTCGTGGGCTCGAGCAGCGTGATCAGCGCATTCGTCGCCAAATTGCTGGAGTGCGTGATCATGCGCTCGGCCAGCCAGCGCAATGCCACCTCTTGTCCCACTCGCGCATACACCGTGCTGTCGCTGTCGTCGGCTGGATCGAGCACGTACGTGGAACTGTCGGCGATCGAGCGGAACTGATTGGTGAGCCGGATCGTCTGATCGGGACGCAGCCGTCCTTTCGCGAAGGCGTCGTAGAGCGCGAACAGCACCGGCACCTTCATCATACTTGCCGCGTGGTACACGGTGTCGGCGTCCAGGTCGAAGGCGAGACCGCGCTCGAAGTCGAACATCGAAATCGACACCTGCGCGCCGGGCACCATGGCGATACGCGCCGAGATCTGCTGCCGCACCGGCGGCGGTTTCCGCGCGCCGATCAGGCGACAGCCGGTGCCGCCGACGAAGACCAGCGCAGCCGCCAGCATCATCGCGAATCGAAAGGACGAGAGTCGCATGGTGGGAAGGCTGTCACGTCTGGCGGCGCCGCGCAATCGCGGCAGGCGATCGGCAGCGTCCTCTCTTGCCCAAATCGCGATTGCATGCTGATTTCCTTGCCTATGCGCACCTACGCCCTGCCCCGCCTGGCCCCTCGGCGCCTCCTCGCCGTCCTCCCCCTGCTGTTCGCCTGCTCGCCCAAGGGTGATGACACGCCGGTGATCGGGCTGATCACGAAGACCGCGTCGAACCCGTTCTTCGTCAAGATGAAGGAAGGGGCCGAGCAGGCTGCGGCGGCCCAAGGTGCCACGCTGATCGCCGCCGCAGGGCGCTCCGACGGCGACAACGCCGGTCAGGTCACCGCCATCGAGAATCTCGTGGCCGCCGGCGCCAAGGCCATTCTGATTTCCGCCAGCGATGCGAAGGCCATTGTACCGGCCATCAAGAAGGCCCGCGACGCCGGCATTCTGGTGATCGCCCTCGACAGTCCGACCGACCCGGTCGACGCCGCTGACGCTCTCTTCGCCACCGATAACTATCGCGCCGGCGTGCTGATTGGCGCGTACGCCAAAGCACGCCTGGGGGCAACGCCGGCGAAGATCGCCACGCTGGATTTGATTCCCGGTAATCCCACCGGCGCGCAGCGCCACAACGGCTTCCTGAGCGGTTTTGGGCTCCCATCCTACGAGAAGTCGCGCAACGAGCTCGCCCAGCCGCCGGAAGTCGTGTGTATGACCGATACAATGGGTGATCAGGCCAAGGGACAGACGGCCATGGAAAACTGCCTGCAGGCCCATCCCGATATCAATGTCGTGTACACCGTGAACGAGCCGTCGGCGGCGGGCGCCTTCAACGCCCTGCAAAAGGCCGGCAAGCACAAGGGCGTGCTCATCGTGTCGGTCGACGGCAGCTGCCGCGGCGTGCAGCACGTCGTCGACGGCGCGCTGACAGCTACCGCGCAGCAGTATCCGCTGCGCATGGCCGAATTAGGTGTCGAAGCGGCCATGGCCTTCATCAAGACCGGGAAGAAGACGTCGGGGTACGTGGACACCGGCGTGCAGCTGATCGCCAAGGACAGCGTGGCCGCCGTGCCCAGTCTTGCCGCTGACAAAGCGCTCGGACTCTGTTGGGGAGACAAATGAACGTTCGGCGGCTGGCCTTCGCCGGCCCGCTCGTTGCGCTGCTGCTGGCTTGTACGTTCTTCGCGCTCCAATCACCGCGTTTCCTGACCGGCGCCAATCTCTCGCTCGTGCTGAGCCAGGTCATGGTGGTCGGCGTGCTCGCCATCGGACAGACGCTGGTAATTCTCACCGGTGGCATCGACCTCGCCTGCGGCATGATCATGGCGCTCGGCTCGATCTCGATGAGCATGCTCGCCGTAAAGCACGGCTGGCATCCCGCGATGGCGATCGCCGGAGGCATGAGCGTCACCACCCTCGCCGGGATGCTCAACGGGCTGCTGGTGACACGTATCAAGCTGCCGCCATTCATCGTGACCCTTGGCACGATGAACATCGCGTTCGCCGCCACGCAGCTTGTGTCACGTGCGCAAACGGTCACCGACCTGCCACCGCTACTCACGTGGCTCGGCAACAGCGTGCGCGTGGGCAACACGCCGATTGCGTACGGTGCACTGGCGATGCTCGCATTGTATGCACTGGTCTTCGTGCTGCTGCGCGAAACGGCAGCGGGCCGTCATGTGTACGCGGTGGGCAACAACAGCGAGGCGGCACGACTGGCGGGTATCAACACCAACCGCCTACTGCTCAGCGTGTACATGCTGTCGGGACTCTTTGCCGGTATCGCGGCACTGCTCTCGATAGCGCGCACCGGTGTGGGCGATCCGCAGAGTGGTCAGACGGAGAATCTCGATACCGTGACCGCTGTCGTGCTGGGCGGGACCAGCTTGTTCGGGGGACGTGGCCTCATCGTGGGCTCGTTAGTGGGTGCGCTGATTGTCGGCGTGTTTCGTAACGGACTCACGCTCATGGGCGTGTCGTCCGTGTATCAGATTCTCGTCACGGGCGTGTTGGTGATTCTGGCGGTGGCGACTGACCAGTGGTCGAGAAAAGCATGATGGTGCTCGAAGCGCGCCGCCTGGTGAAGCGCTACGGGCACGTCACCGCGCTCGACGGTGCCGACTTCGAGGTACGCGCGGGCGAGATCATGGCGGTCATCGGCGACAACGGCGCCGGCAAGTCGTCGCTGATCAAGGCGCTGTCGGGCGCCACGATTCCGGACAGTGGCGAGATATGGCTCGACGGCGCGTGCGTGCACTTCAGGGGGCCGATCGACGCGCGTCGTGCGGGCATCGAAACGGTGTATCAGGATCTCGCGCTGGCGCCGGCCATGTCGATCGCCGAAAATGTGTTCTTGGGGCGCGAGCATCGCCGAGCGGGCTTGGCGGGATCGTTCCTGCGACTCATCGATCGGACGAGTATGCAGCGCGAGGCCGAGGAGCAGTTGCGGCACTTGGGTATCGGCATTCGGTCCATCACACAGGCCGTGGAGACGCTTTCCGGTGGTCAGCGCCAAGGCATCGCGGTGGCGCGCAGCGCAGCATTCGCGCAGCACGTGGTGATCCTCGACGAACCGACGGCTGCGCTCGGAGTTAAGGAGAGCGGCATGGTGCTCGACCTCATCAAGCGTGTGCGCGATCGGGGTTTGAGCGTAATTTTGATCAGCCACAATATGCCGCATGTGTTCGAGCTGGCCGATCGCATTCATATTCAGCGGTTGGGAAAGCGGGCAGCCTTGGTGCGCACGAACGAGATCGCGATGTCCGACGCGGTGGCGGTGATGACGGGAGCGGTACAGAGTTCGACGTCTGGTGCATCCGGGTGATGCGGCGGGCAGCGTTGTGATGACAGCGATGGATCGCAGCGAGTGCACCGTACGGCACGTTATCCGCGCCATTGTTGCGCCTGGCGCGCGACCGGGCTGCGGTGCGCCATTACAGTCCGCGCACGACGCCGGCCGATGTGCATTGGATGGTGCGGCATGTGCGATGGGATAGTCGGAGCATCCCGCCGAGCTTGGCGGTGTGCAGGTGCGAGCGTTCCTGACGTATCTGGCGCGCGAGCGGAACGTAGCGGCGTCTACGCAGAACCAGGCACTCGCGGCGCTGCAGTTCCTGTATCGAAACGTGTTGGAGCAGCCACCGGCGGCATTGCGCTATTCCGCCCGGACCGGAGGAATACGGTGAACGCAACGCGACTCTTCAAACCCTCGAGCCTCGGGCGCTGTCTACGTTACGATGCTCTCAATTCACGACCGTCCGCTCACTTCGACTCCCGCCCTGATGCTACGCCTTCTCCTGTCGGTCGCCGCGATGTTAGTGCTGACCGAAGCACTGCCCACGCGCGTAGCTGCACAAACGAGCCCGTCATCCAAGGCACTTCACGTGGCGCTCGGCGGCACGTGGACTGGAACGCTACGGTACCGCGACTATCAAGACAGCACGCGTTTTGTTTCCCTGCCAACGGTGGTCGAAGGAACGACGGCAGCCGACTCGATGAACGTGCGTCTCGACTTCGTCTATGATGATGGCCCGGGCAAGACCGTGCGCTCCAGCGACACCTTTGCGCTGATTGATCAGGCGCGCGTGCTGGTGTGGGGACCTGCGGACGGAAAGCGTGTGGCATCGACATTCGCCGTGCAACAATTCAGCGGAAGCAACCCATTTAGGCTGATCGTCGAGATGACGGGAGAGGATGACAGTCGGAAGGCGCGTATCCGAGAAACGCTGACCGTGGACGCGGGCGAGCTACGCATCTTGAAGGAAGTACAGTTTCAGGCCGACGCGCCGTGGCTATTCCGGCATGAGTACCGGGTCAGCCGGTAGCGCAATCACGAAATGTGCACTCGTCGGTTACACCGGTCCGATACGCAGCATCGCGCGGTCTGGGATCGGCGCGCCGCGCGGCGCAGGACAGTCGGCGACCATGTCGGCTAACGAACGCTGAAGCGGACGAGGAATCACGGAATTGCGCCGGGCTGCGCCCGACGCTCGTCTCTGATTTCCTTGCCGTTCAGCGCAGGCGTCAGGCAAACCCAAAGACGCACCGATCAGCAACGTGCATGTCGAACTCGTCGGTGGTCAGCTGATTGGCGGCGGGGCGATTACGATTGGCGGCACCGTGATCGGTGGTGCCGCCACCCGGCCCGGCGCCACCGGCCGACACGTGCTCCTCCTTCGCGGCGGCTCGGGAGTCCAGGTTCTGGATCGAGACGGCCAGCGCTGAGCATACACACCATATTCCATGAGCAGCGGCACCGCGTCCTCCGACGTGGTAACCGAGTGCTTTCTCCGACCCGAACTGGGGCGTACTCGGCGCGGCCGTCGCGCGACCGAACCATGCGTGACTGTTGACGTCGGCCGCCTTCTTCGGGCTGCCGCATCATCACGCAGCAGGAGACGGACGAGGCCCGTTTACCCCTTTCACTGGCTAACTGTACATGTTGCTGGTCGCGCAGATCGTAGTGGCGGTCGCCGCAGTGTATCTGATCACGCTGGGCGTGACCGCAGCGATCCAACCGGCGCGTGCAAAGCGCTTCTTGGAGGCGCACGCCAGCACCGCCCGCCTCCACGCTATTGAGCTCGTGCTGCGCTTGGTGGCTGGCACCGCCTTCGTAGGCGCAGCGCCGCGCATGCGTGGCGCTGATCTGGTCACGCTCGGCGGTTGGATCCTCGTCGCCACCACGCTCGCGCTGGCGGTGATCCCGTGGCGCGCGCATCACCGGTTCGCCGCGTGGTCGGTCCCGATGGCCACCCGCTCGATGCCGCTGGTCGCGGTCGGCGCCCTCGCCGGTGGCGTCGCAATCCTGGCCGCGCTCGTCCTCGGGCCCCGCGCGGCGTAGCGATCGCACGTGTTTCGAGCACGCGCGGTGCATGCAGGGATCCAAGCAGAGCGTGTCACTGAACTTGCGTCGGGCCCTCGGTGCGCCATGGCTGTTCATCGCGCCTCTGCGACGACGTGCGCCGCAGCTGCATCGGGCGATCCGCAAGAGCTATGTGATCGGAACGTCAGGCGCCGCCGTCTTGGTGATCTACCTCGGGGCGATTGCGAGCGAGTATGAACGCTCGCGTCTCTCGATCGCGCTGACGGGGCTGCGGTGGCGGTTCTTCACGCTGGCCGCATGGCGATGCGCCGTCGCGAGGAACGTCGTTGCCCGCCGCGCCTTCATGATTCGCAGCGACGCCATCGCGCTGGTGCGCGTCTGGTTGCGGTTGATGTACGACTGCAGGTCCGCCTGTTCTTGAACGTCACGGACCCGGACGTGCGCGATGCCATCCGGGAATGGGCATCGTGCGTCATCCCGCTTCTCACGGTCGAGATGTGGCTCGTGTGGCTATTGATAGCGGCAAAAGGCGACGGCTACTCCTCGCTGCGATCGGCCGCGCACCGTATTGAAAGCCGCTGCAAACAAAAGCGCGCGCTCGAGCAACGCGAAGGTACGTGTCCAACGAGCAATGAAGCGATCGTATGCAGAGTCACTCTGAGTCCGCGGTGCGTCCGGGGGCGCGGCGAAATCCGCACCGCTCGGCTATCGGGCGGCGGGCGTGGCGCACACAGTCGCGGTGTTCCCCGCCACGGGAGCGCTTGGCGTCACCGTACACGAATAGATATCGGTGCGATTCTGCAGACTATGGCCGTTCGTCAGTGTCACGGTCGATACAAATGATTGGCCGACCGCCACCAGCCCCTGGTATTCGCCAAAGAAGAAGCCAGTGTTGTACGGGGCTGTACGCAAATCGAACGGACGTGGAGTCACGGGTTGCTTCAACGTCCACGTCTCGCCCTGATCTGTGGACCACGTGATCCAGTAGCTGGTCGGCAGTTCGCGTGTTGCGGCAGTGTCGGTCGTAAAACTGTACCAGGCCACCGCCACGTCCCCTCGATCGTTAACAGCGACGGCCGGAATAAACTGTTGATGCCCGGGCGCGGGCGACACCGCGACAGGCTCCGTCCATGTCAGACCACCGTCGGTGGACCTGGAGCGCGCAATCTGCATGGTCTTTCCGTTGGTGAAGCGAGCATCGGCCCAGACTACGTACATCGTGTTGGTGCCGGGCCTCGGGTCGAGGGCTTTGTGCGCGAACGAATCACCCACGCGCACCTTCGTTCCGGTTCGCGGGTCGACGACATCGGTGAGCTCCGACGTTGCCACTGTGGTGGGCGGTGACCAACGCATGCCGCCATCCGTCGAGCGAATGAACGCAATGCGGTGACGCCTCGGCTCACCGGATCCGCTCCCCATGCGCAACTCCGTGAACATGTTCAGCAGGTCGCCGTTCGGCATCACCATAATCTCATTGGCGGACGTCTGCATCCCTGCAGGAGCGTCGTAAATCGCACGCGCATCAGTCCACGTTTTACCGCCGTCAGTGGTACGGCTGAATCCGATGGACCCGTGCGGAACAGCAGCCGGGAGGGTATGCGACTGGGCCCACACATTGTACATCGTCTGTTCGTGCTTCGGGTCGGCCGTCAGAGCGGGGCGAGATGCGTTGCTCACGTTCGGATCATTGGTGCGGATCACGGCGACCGGACGCGCCCACGTGCGTCCTCCATCGGAGGAGGTTGCGACGAACTGCGCGACCTCCGGGTTCGAGACGTTCCATGAAACGGCCGCGAAATACGCCGTGCCGTCGCCTCCGAACTGCACCCACGGGTCACTGGCCTTTTCGAAATCCCCGCCGTTGCGCACATCACCACCAGCACATCGCGAAAAGGTCGGTTGGTCCGCCAGGCCAGGAACCTGCCAGGTGCGTCCACCGTCGAACGAGGTCGAAGCCAAGACACCATTGGCACCATCGTTCGGGAACCGATCCTGATGGTAGACCGTGATCAGGTTGTCGAGGTTGCGTGGATTGCGAGCCACATACGGTTCGCTTTCTGCGTTCACGTAGGTCGCCGTGATGGGAAAGTTCGGGCCATTGCAGTCCGCGCGGAACGGAGACGCTGCCGAGACGAGCGGAAGACCCTGGTAGGGAGCGGCTGTATCTACGTCGTTCGCATCGGCGCTCGCGTTGGTCGGCGTCGCCACCGATCCCGCGCTTGGGGAGCAGGCGACAACCACGGCGACTGCCACGATCCCTGCAACAACATTTCGCATCATGACCGAGCTCCGCTCGCGGGGTATGGTCCTCGACAACACATGACCAGCGTACGATTTCGGAAAGTGGATGTCAATCTGATCCGGCGTGCCGTCGCGATCGCGGCCAATCGCCTCGTCACGAGAGTGGTCACTCCACGGCCCGCGGGCACACTCTGCCAACGGTGCGCGGCTACTGGTGTCGCATAGCAATACGCCCGACGTGCGCAGGCTCAGGAGAGCGCTTCAAGCAAATGCCATTGTGATGCAGGCACCCGTAGATTCCGCCAGGTACGGGCCAGGAAGAAACGAGTCGTCGGTGGGACGTCAGACGTCGGCTTGACTCGGGAACCTACAGAGCGACGGTCACGCCCCGCACGTTCCCCACACGCGCCACGGACGCGCCAGCTCCTCGGCACCAAGCGCGATCGCGATCACCCAGGCGCTGATGAGCGCGAGATGCGCGACCGTCTTGTGGTCCACAATGCGGTGCACGACGATCGATACGACCAGCAGGCCCATGAACGCCGGTGCACCGTATCCGAGGATCCATCGGGTGGCACAGACGGTCGCCGGCGCGCCGGTGCCAGCCACGAGCGGCAAGAGAGTGGCGACGACCAGCAGCAGCATCGGCAGCGCGAGGAGTCCAAGCGCGACCCCGGTCGCGCGCCCCGTGAGCCGGAGCGTGTGGGAGACCGGCATGGCACGCAGTAACTCATCTGTGCGCGTGTCGCGGTCCCGCCACACGAGCTCCCCCGCATAGATCGTCGCGATCAGGATCGCGAAGAGCCGCGCATGGAACTCGAGGGCGCGCACGAGCGCCGTGGGATCGCCAGATGCCGACCACCCATTCGCCACGGCATTCGAGAGTGCGAGAATCAGCAGCGCCGCAAAGCCACGCTCCCGAGCGACCCAATGCCAGCCGAAACGGAGTTCGGCGACGAACGCCTGCGCCGACGTAGCACCTCGCGAGACGGGGAGCGCGCGCACGACGACCTTGGTGCGACGCGTGGTAGTAAGTCGCGTATCGGGTGCGCCCCCGACTTCGCGGGGCCGCCACCAACGCAGGGTGCCAACGCCCAGCAGCGTCGCGAGCGCGAGCCAGAGCGCGCGATTCGCCAGCAGGAGACCCGTCATCGGCATCGCGCGTGTTGTGCGTGCAGCGGTGTCCCAGTCGGCCGTGGCCAAGGTGAGGGCGGCGTTGCCGAAGGGATCGAGCAGGGCGCCGAGCGCCTGCCCTGCGCCCACCAGTTGCAGGCCGCTTTGCCAGCATCCGATGAAGCCGAGGCCGACGAAGAGGATCACCGTGAAACCGCCACTCAGCGCACCGGCGGCGAAGAACGCCGTGGTGACGACGAGCACGTTCGGCACGACGAGGATGACGAGCGGCACGATGACACTCGACACCGTGAGGGGATCGCTCGCGCCATGCGTCGCCACGGTCGCTATCCACGCCCCCAGCGAAAGTCCGAGGGGAATCGCCGTATAAATGAGCAAGAGCACGGCGAGCGTGCCGAGAAAGCGGCCGCCGAGATACGTCCGCCAGGGTAAGGGCGTCGCGAGGATGAGCCCCTGCGTGCGTCCGGCAACATCACGGAGCACCGTGGTAGCCGCCGTCATCGCGGTGATGACCTGTCCGAAGGCGGTCACCCCTGCCATCGCATGGGCGATGGCCCACGGGGCGGTGCGCGGCACCATACCGAGGTCCCCGACGAGCATGATCGTGCCACTCGCGGTGAAGCCTATCGTCAGCAGAAGAAGCACGACGAACCCGAGCCACGTCAGGAACTCACGCGACTGCACACGCAGCTCGAAGGCGACGAGCGCTCGCAATGCGGTCCCGCGCGGGACTTCCCGCGGAACGGCGTCGAGGCCCCGCGGGCCATTGGGATACCGATCGGTACGGCCGTGAATGGGCAGCATTCCGCGTGGAATCTACTGGGGTAACGCATGACGTTCGCAGGGCACCGCTGGACGACGATGCCCCACAGCATTTGCGCTGCCGGAGCGAGGGGCGTACAATCTCGAGATACCGAGGAAGCGCCATTCCGGTTCTATCGCCTGGGCGTGTCCACGCCGTTGGCAGGGTCACCACGCGGTACGACCACTCTCACGGAGGATCCACAATGCGTACACGTTTGCTGGCGTTTGCGTCTGTATGTGCACTGGCCGCGTGCAGGAGCGGTGACGCGCCGCCCAAGACTGACAGCACTGGCGCGCCGGTTGCCGCCGCCCCAGTCGCCCTGCCCGTCATCACCATCTCGGCGAAGGATTTTTCTTACGACGCGCCAGACACGATTCAAGCCGGAGCCGTCACGTTGAAGCTGGTCAACGATGGCGCCGACTTACATCACGTGCAGTTGCTCAAGCTGTCCGACGGAAAAACGTACGCGGATTTCGTGGCGGCGTTCCAGGCGATGAAGCCGACAGACGCACCGCCGCCGTGGGTTCACGATATCGCCGGCCCGAACACGCCAGTCCCCGGTGGTGGCATTTCCGAAATCATGGAAACGCTGGAACCAGGCAACTACGCGATCGTCTGCTTTATTCCGGGTGCGGACCATGTGCCGCACGCCATGAAGGGCATGATGAAGTCACTGACCGTGGTCCCGGCCACCGGGCCGGCCGCGATGCTACCCACCGCGGACATCGCGGTGACGATGTCGGATTACGCGTGGACGGTCACGCCGGAAATCACGGCGGGGAAGCACATCCTCAAGATCGAGAACATCGCCGAACAGTCGCACGAGATGGTCATTGCCCAGCTGGCACCCGGCAAGACCGTCGCCGAGCTCGCCGCGTGGGTGGAGAACCAGAATGGTCCGCCGCCAGGAAAACCGATGGGTGGAATCTCAGGGATGGCGAAAGGCGGCGTTGTCCTTCTGCCGGTTGATCTCCCCCCCGGTGAATACGGATTGCTCTGCTTCATACCTGATGCGAAAGACGGCAAGCCGCATATCGCGCACGGCATGCTCGCGCAGATTTCGGTGAAGTAACAGGCGCTGGGTGATTCAATACGTCGGCCTCTTCAACCATTGCGTGGAAGCCGTAGCTGACGCCAAGAAACATCGGGCCACACAGGTGTTTGACGTACACCGTCGGATCATCGGCAATCGAAGCCTCGTCGCTCCAAGGGTCTTCAACCGACGCCGCGGCGGTGCCGTGTGCGGCGAGCGAGGTCTCGGCTTCGGCGATGTCGCTCGCCTGTTTCATGAACAACACACTCGCCAACACCACACCGGCTGCGACCGCGTGAATCAGATTGCCGAAGACCGTCCACACCAGCGCCACAATCACCAATAAGGCGTCGGCGCGCGGAACGTACCGCAAGTGCCTGAGCCCTCTGTATATGAGTTCTCGGCGGCTACCATGCTGCGTCTTCGTCAGGCTGTCGGCAATCACTGACGTCAACAGGGAATCGATGGCCC
>JBBQAK010000369.1:0-4121 GCA_038316215.1 Gemmatimonadales bacterium
GCTTCCTGCGCTACGCTGAATTTGTGGAAGCGCGCCGTGGCGTTTCGCGCGGCGGCGATGCCCTGCTTCTGGTCGACCGTCAGGGCGCCGGTTGCGATCTTCGCATGGGCACCGTGATCGTCGGGGAGCACGAGAGCGGTGGCTGAGGTTGGCGGCGTGGCGTCACCGGCGCAGGCGGCCATCAGCGCGCACGCCGACGCCGCGAGAATCAGAGCAGAGGTGTGTCGTGTCATGTGGGAGTCCGGTGAAGGTCGGGAAGTGCGGCATCAAAGGCGGCCGTACTGGAGAAGGCGGAACCCGGACGGTTTTCGGCTCACCATGAGCACTGCGGTGTACGCGGCGAACGTTTTCCGGCGCAAACGACTCGTCGGTCGCCAGCGTGCTGCTGACGACCGACGAGTAACACACGGGAAAGACGCTCGGGCGCCGAGACTCCGCGCCTGAGCGTCCCGGTTGTTCGTGACTACATCGCGCCCATTCTCAAGTCGCCGCACGCTACGATGGTCTTCATGTCGCTCGGCGACATGTGCACGTTGACGTGGAAATCGCCGGAGGCCGGTGTGGCGATGTTCACCGTTCCCGTCGACGTGCCATTGCCACTGGCATCGGCCTTGATCGGCGTGTAATCCGTCGCCGGTCCGACAACCGGTCCACCCGTCGCGCACGTGCCCGAGTGGATGTGCCACGGATGCTCCCCATTCGGAGGCGCGCCGCTGATCGTGATTTCAGTCGACGTGGTTCCGGCGGACGAGCCGGCCATCACCGAGGCCGTGCCGGTCACGTTTGTGCCCGCCATCGAAGCGAGCGTCGCGGTCCAACGACCTGGCGCGGTCGGTGACATCATCGCAGCCGAGTCCGCCGATGCAGCCATCGCGCTGCTGGCCGTCGTGTCCACCGCCGACCCCTTATCGCCACCACATGCCACCAGCGAGCCGAGTACGAGCGCCGCGCCAATTCCCTGCAACGAACTCCTGAATGCAGAACGCATAAAGACTCCATCAGATGTGAGGAACACCACCCACCGGGCATCGACGTCGCCCCGGCGCAAACAGCAAATCGTCCCACTGCATAATTCGTGCTTGCGCGACCACCCTCCACTCGTCGCCTGAGCACGCTCCTTGCCCTACACCACGGTTTCCCCCGACCGGACGCCGCTGTGCCCCAACTCATCCGCCTCACGCTCCGCGCACTCGTCTCGTTGCTCTGCGTGAGCATCGGCCTTCGCGAACGTCCGTCGGCAAGGCCGTCCCCCATGGATCGCTTCGCGTGACCAACGCCGTCGCACGCTCGCTCGCGTCACTGGTGCGCGAACGCACCGGGACAACTCCCGGTGCCACGCTGATGCAGCGCGCCACCGCCAACCGCTCGGAAAAGCAGATCATCAACCTCACCAGCGTCGTACCGATCCGCGTGTTCTGAGGTCGCGTGTTCTGCGGCCGCGGCTGACGCTATGTTTCGCCTCATGACGGCTGTTTCTGCACTCCTGCCACTCGATGCGCTCGGGCGTCACCGATTGAAGGTGGCGTTCGTCGGCACACACGGCGTCGGCAAAACGACGCTGTGCTTCGATCTCGCCGCGCAGCTCAAGCGCCTCGACCTGGGCGTCGATATCGTGAAGGAAATCGCGCGCCGCTGTCCATTACCGATCAATGAAGACAGCACGCTCGATGCGCAACGCTGGATTCTTCACTCGCAGATCGCGGAGGAGATTGAAGCGGCGGCCGACTACGAAGTCGTGATCTGCGACCGGTCGGTGCTCGACAACTACGCATATCTGGTGGCGCGCGTCGGTCGTCGGCCGGAGCTCGAGCCGCTCGTCCGCGAGTGGGTGCGCGGGTATGATGCACTGTTCAAGGTGCCGGTCCTTGCCGCACCCACGTTCGATGGCAAGCGTGCGGTCAGCGTGACCTTCCAGCAGGAGATCGACACGATCATCGACGAACTCCTCGCCGAATTCGCCGTGCGCGTGCACCGACTCGATCCGTCGGCGCGCGACGGCTGGACGCTCGATGCGGTCCGGCAGCTCGGACTGCCGACACACCCACCGCAAATCGATCTCTTCGTGGCCGAGCGCGTCGCACCGTAACGCGCCTTACGCCGGTACCTCCACGCGAACCCGCACCGGCGTGCCCCACGGATCGACGACCAGTATCCCAGACGGTTCATCGGTGATGGCGACACCACGCGACTGCAGATGCGCACGCAGCTCCGTCACAGCGTCGACCGTGGGCAGCACGATGGTCCACGCCAGCAGCTTCGCGTCCTGCGGGCGAGGCGCCAATGCACCGCTGGCCCACGTGTTCGCGCCAACATGGTGGTGATAGCCGCCGGCGCCTAAAAACAGCGCGCCGGGATAGCGCCACACCGTCCGATCGAATCCCAGCGCTTCTGCGTAGAACGCATCGGCGGCGGTCAGATCGCCCACGTGCAGGTGCACGTGTCCCATCCCGGTGTCGATCGGCATCCCGGTCCACGGTGCCCCCTGCCCGGCGCGCACCAGGTCGGCGAGATCGAGCGGATCGGTTGCCATCAGGAGTTCCTGATGGTCGCGTCGCCACGCGTCCCGCGGCCGGTCCGCGTACACCTCGATGCCGAGTCCGTCAGGGTCCTGCAGATACAGCGCCTCGCTGACCAGATGATCGCTGGAGGCCGCGCGCGCCCCGATCTCCGAGAGGTGGGTGATGAACCGGCCCAATGTGGCCCGGTCGGGCAGCAGGATCGCGAAGTGATAGAGCCCGAGTCGTGAGCCAGGCGCCACCGGGCGGGTACCGGCGACTTCACGGAGTACCACCATCGGCTCCGTCGCCCCAACGCCAGCCAGCGACGCCGTGTGGTCGCCTTGCGCGAGCACCGACAGGCCGAGTAACTGCTGGTAGTACTCGAGCGAGCGCGCGAGATGGCTGACCTGCAGTTCCACCGCACCAAGACGGGTGGCCTGCGGCAACCGAAAGCCGGCCGGTGGACGACCATAGCTGTCGGACAACGCGCGACTCCTGCCACCCATAGGTTGCTCCTCCCTTCGAACGTGACGCCGGTTCAGAACTCGATCTGCGCCCCCATCTCCACCACCCGGTTTGACGGCAGCTGGAAAAACAGCGCCGCCGACTGCGCGTTGCGCGCCATCAGCACGAACAGGCGCTTTCGCCAACCCGCCATCTTGGTCGTGCCCGTGGGGAGGAGGCGTTCGTGTCCGAGATAGTAGCTCGTCTGCATAGGCCGGGCGACCATCCCGTGCTCCGCGCATTGGGCAACAATCGCCGGGACATCGGGGCTCTCCATAAAGCCATAGCGCGCGCTCACGCGCCAGAAACCATGCTCGAGTGGCTGAACCGCCACGCGCTCCTCGGGCGGAACCGTCGGCACATTACTTGAGGTGATCGAGAGCAGGACGACCTGCTGGTGCAGCGCCTTGTTGTGTTTGAGATGATGCAGCAGCACCACCGGCGCGCCGCTACTCTCGCTGGTGAGAAAGACCGCCGTACCGGGCACGCGGTGAGCCGGCCGGCGGCCCAGTTCATCGAGCATCAGATCAAGCGGCAGGCCGGCCCGCTGCATCAACTGCCGTAACGCGTAGCGCCCACGCTTCCATGTGGTCATCAACAGCAGCAACACAGCCGCCAGCGCCAGTGGCACCCATCCGCCCGCGGCGATCTTGATCACGTTCGCACCGAGAAACGCGAAGTCCACCACGAAGAAGAAGGCGGCGAGCGACAGCACCTGCCAGAGCGGCCAGTTCCAACGCGTCCGCGCCACCACGGCAAAGAGCAGCGTGGTGATCGACATGGTGCCCGTGACCGCAATGCCATAGGCCGCGCCCAACGCCGCCGACGATCTGAAGCCCAACACGATGCAGACCGTACCAATCATGAGGGCCACGTTGATCTGCGGGATGTAGATCTGCCCGTACTCCTCATGTGACGTCTGCACGATCGTCATGCGCGGCAAGTAGCCGAGCTGAATGGACTGTCGGGCCAGCGAAAACGCGCCAGAAATCAGTGCCTGCGACGCCACGACCGCCGCCAGCGTAGCGATAATGAGCAGCGGTATGAGAAACCACGAGGGCGCCAGATTATAAAACGGATTGTTCACGGCCGCTGGATCGCGCAACAGCAGCGCCCCCT
>JBBQAK010000196.1:0-7434 GCA_038316215.1 Gemmatimonadales bacterium
GCCTTCCAAGCTTGATGTCGCGGGTTCGAGTCCCGTCTCCCGCTCTAGTCGGAATTGTCGATGTCGTAGCACGCGAACCGCCGGATCCAGTCACTCGGATCCGGCGGTTTTGCATTTCCAGTGACACTCCTCGGCGACCCCGTACGCAGGGGATCCCGTGTCACGAGCATCACGTGGACAGCGACTTGCGATGGCACTGGTCTGCGGCACTCCGCGCGACGGAGCGAGGCGCCACGCGCGCCGATGTATCCCCGCGTATGTCTCTGCTTATGCTCAGCGCGCCTGAGCCATCCAATGACCTCACCACTACTGTCCTCAACACCGCGCGAGAACAACGTCCTCCGCGCCGCACTGCCGGGCCTGCTCTTCGCCATCGCGACGCTGCTGTTCGGGTACTTGATGGGCGTCGTATTCGGCCTGAACGAGGACCTCATCAAGTCCCGACTCGCCGCATCCGCCGATGCCGTCGTTGCCACCGTGTACCAAGGCGACAGCGCGGTCGCGAAGGCGGTGTTGAGTAAGTCCTGGACGTACATGCAACGCGCGCATCTCCACGCCGGTGGACTCGGTTCGGCCGCGATCGGTGTCACGCTGCTGGTCGTGATGCTCGGCGTCAGCGCGGCGTGGACGCGCCTCATCAGTCTCGGGCTCGGCGCCGGCGCCTTCGGCTACTCCGTGTTTTGGCTCTGGGCCGGCTTTCGGGCTCCTGCGCTTGGCGGCACCGATGCCGCTAAGGAGTCACTGGCGTGGCTGGCCATCCCGTCGAGCGGTGCAGTGGTCATCGCCACGCTCGCCGCGGCGATACTGGTGGTGATGACGCTCCTGCGACGACGCGAGATCTAGCGTGCCAGTCAGCGAACCGGCGGCTTTTTCTTCTTGCCCGACAACGCATCAAGCAGTCCCTTCGCCGCCTTATTCGCCGCGTCGCTCCCCGCCGCCTTCACGGCATCCCCCGCGGAGGGCGTCACGTCGGCAATCTGCACGGCGAACTCGCGTCCCGTGCGAATCTGCCGACTCGGCGTAATCTCCAGTTGCACCAGCGTCGCATTCCATGTGAATGACACGCCGCGCTCCGATCGGCCGGCATCGAATCGCGTCACATTGAACACCGCGTTGCGCGATTCGCCGGGACGTAGTGCGAACTGCGGGTCCGCGGCCTGACCGGTCACGACGCCGATGCCCGTCGCGCTTCCGTCGTACGTGCCGGCGCGGCCGAAGTAGTAGCGGTTGCCGAGGTTGTCGATCGCGCCACTCGATGTGCCCTTGTAACCGATGATGATGGGCTCGTTCGACATGTTGCGCACACGGACGTTCATCCGTACGCCGTGGTAGCGCCCATTGGCGATGTCGCCGGCGCTCATCTGCACAATGTCCACGCGTACGGGACCGCTGGCATAGCAGCGGGGCACGCCCGCGCACACATCGATCTCGTCGGCTAGAGCGACCTGTGCGGGGCCCGCGGTTCGCGCGCTACTGGGTGATGCCGCCGATGCGCTCGCCGGTAATGCGTTCGCCGTTTCTGTGGCGGTACTCGCGCCACCGGCGGCCGTCTGTGTCGTGATGCCCTTGCCGTCGAACCCCGCAAAGCGTAACGCGTGCTCACGACCGAGTCGCCATTGGTTACCAGCGATCGGATTGATCTCGCGCAACGCTACGTCCATCGCGTAGCTCGTGCCGAGTATGACATTACGTGACGCTGGCCGGAACACGAATTCCACCCGCGCATCGGCTCGCTCTCCCGGCTGCAACTGGAACTTCGGGTCGAACGTGTTGCCGGTGATCAACCCTATGCCACGCACCGACTCGGCGCCGGCCACTTCGTACCGGTTGCCCTGGTCGTCAGTCACGACACCTGAACCGGCGAGATAGCCCAGTACCAGCGAACGCGGCGTGCGGTTCTGTAAGCGAATCGTCGCGGTGATGACGCGATTTGCACCGGACACGCTTGCGCGGAAGTCGGTGACCACCCCGGCAAAGTTCGTGGTCTCGAAGCAGGCAGATTGTCCGGTGCACCCGGCGCTTTGCGCGCTGAGCGACGGGGCCATGATGACGGCGCAGAGTGCCGCCGCCGTGAGGTGCTGATGTCGCATCGTTCGATCCTTGAAGGAGTGGCGGTCAACGCGCCTGCGTGGCAATCCACGCCGCGTCAGTCAATTGCAGTGTGACACGAATGCGCGGCGCGGCGTTCAGGCTGCGTGACATCATGTCTTCGTCTTCGCGCCACGTCGCCGTGAGCGCATTACGCGGACCGCTGCGGAGGTACGCGGTGCTGCTGTCGGTGATGGGTCCCCACGCCAACGTGTATCCCGTGCGTTGCGACGCGTCGGCCACCGGTCCGTATCGCTGTACCAAGGCCTGCCGGAACGTTTCCGCGTCGATGAACGGGAACACGCGTTCGATGCGAATCGCCCGCACGATGTTATCGCCATCGAGAAATGCGGTTACACACACGGCACCCGCCCGCACGCGCCCGCGGCCGGGAATCGACGAACAGCCCATTTCATTCACGGCGATCATGCTGGTGAATCCGACATAACCGTTGCCCGTGTTCGCACGTCGCTCGGCTTTGCCGTACAGTCTTACCGCCGCTCGCTCGAAAAGCGCGGCCTTGCTGCCCACGCGCAGCCCCGCCACGTCGGCCGTCGAGATATCGAACGTGGGTGTGCCCTTCGCGTCTGATGCCCCTGCGCCGACGGTGCTCGACGGCGCAGTCATCAGCGAGGGTGCGAAGAGTTCCTGTTCCTGTCGATCCCGCACGCGGACGTCTACCAATTCGGCGCGCACTACGCGCGTCCCTGTGACCGCGCCCGACGGGTCGCCTTGGCCGGTAATGCGAAAGGCGATGTCGGTGAGCACGCCGCGGCCCTGCGCCCGCAGTGATTCGTCGAACACG
Source organism: Gemmatimonadales bacterium (assembly GCA_038316215.1). Lineage (GTDB taxonomy): Bacteria > Gemmatimonadota > Gemmatimonadetes > Gemmatimonadales > Gemmatimonadaceae > Gemmatimonas. Next base: position 2,894 of record JBBQAK010000196.1, read on the forward strand.
CGCGCCGCATCCTTCGGCATCGCGATGAATCGCGCGGACTCCGCGTTCGAGAACACCACGCGATATTCCTCGCCGAATACCTGCAGCGGCAGATACGTGCCGGGCTCGAAGAAGTGCACGGAAAAACGCTGCTGCGCATGATCGTATTCCGACACATTGTCGTTTACCCGCACGCGAAAAGTCGCATTGGTTGACAACGTGGCGAGACGCTGCTGCAGCTGTTGCGCCCAGACACGCGCCGAATCGGGGCGATCGAACGCGGGGAGCTGTTGCAGCCCCTTGTTGCGCGCCATCACGGCCGCCGCATCAAACGGGACACTCGCGACTTTATGCCATGTCAGGGCGACGGCTTCATCGTCCAGCTCGGGCGGCGCCTGCACCACGCCCGTGCCAAGCGGTGGCGAAACGAAGCTCGCCCATTGAAGCGTCACGCGTCCCGCATTCGGCGTCGACGCGGTGTGGCCGACCTGCTTCGCCAGCGAGACTGTCGCCCCGCTGGGCAGATGCAGCACGAGCGCACTGTCGCTGCGATCGAGGGTCGCCCGAGCGCCGCTCGCCAGTGCGAGTGACCACGTGCCGTTGGCTTGTTTCTCGAGGCGTCGCCGCGTGGTGCCGACATAGGCGTCGTCGCCATCGGTGAGCAGCACATGTGCGCCGTGCACCATCGCCTCGAGCGCGGCGGGAGCGGTGGCACGATTCTCGGGATTGGAAATCGTCCAGACGACGCCATCGTCGGGCAAGGCCGACATGGCCTGCTGGCCGGCCGTATCGTCGCCACCGCAGGCCAGCGCACCGATGCAGGCGAGCCCGACCATAGCGGTCACATTTCGTGGGTAGAGTTGCGACGTCCCTAAAGATGGTGGTAGCCTCTGCATGCAATTCGTCCGTGTCGGCGCCGTCGAGGCTGAACGCAGCCGGAGCACGCCAGCGCGTACACGCGTCTCCGCACCGCATTGCGCAGAATCGGTCCAAACCCCGTCATCACTCGCTGAATGGCTCTTTCGGACGTGCACGGCGACTCCGGGAATGGTCCCGACCCTCGAGCGGAACTCGACCATTTGTTCAGCGTCACGTACGAGGAACTGCGTCGTCTCGCCTCGAGCGTGCGACGGAGTGATCCGCGCGCGTCAATCACGCCTACCGCCCTCGTGAATGAGGCGTGGCTCAAGCTGGCCGGCTCCCCCGAAGTGGCACATACGTCGCCGACGCACTTCAAGCGCATCGCCGCGCGGGCCATGCGACAGGTACTCATTGAAGCCGCCCGACGTCGACAGGCAGGGAAGCGCGGTGCCGACGAGCTGCACATCACTTTCGACGATGCGGTCAACGCCGCCGCGACTGACGCCGAGGGTTTGCTCGCCCTCGACGAAGCCCTCACACGTCTGTCTGCCCAAGCCCCTCGTCAGGCGCTGCTGGTCGAGAGTCGTTTCTTCGGCGGACTGAGCGTGCCCGAGACGGCGGCTCTGCTGGCTGTGAGTGAGTCCACGGTGCTGCGTGAATGGCGACTCGCGCGGGCCTGGCTGGCGCGTGAACTGGCGGCCGATCCATGAGCTGGGAGCGACTGCAGTCGGCCTTCGACGCCATCATCGACGCGCCTGAGCACGAGCGCGACGCCATGGTGCGGTCCGCGTCGCAAGGGGACGCGGATTTCGAGCGCGAACTGCGCGAGCTGTTGGCAGCCGACGCCGTGCAGTTGCCGTTGTTGGATCGGAGCAACGCCGAATGGGCATCAGCCCTGCTCGCTGATGCGCCGTGGCCCGATGATGCGTTGCCGCAGTTTGGCCCGTATCGCCTGATCTCGCTGCTTGGCGAAGGCGGTATGGGCGTCGTGTACCTCGGCGAACGGGTCGACGTTCAACGCACAGTGGCCGTGAAGCTGCTGCGCGACGCCTGGCTCTCGCCGGCGCGTCGCGCCCGGTTCACCACCGAACAGCGCGCCCTCGCCCAGCTGGATCATCCGCATATCGCCCGACTGTTCGATGCCGGCACGCTCGCCAATGGGACGCCATGGTTCGTGATGGAGTATGTGGAGGGCATGCCGCTACACCGCTATTGTGACGCGAATCAGTGCACCGTCGCGCAGCGACTCCAGCTCTTCCGCGCGGTGTGCAGCGCGGTGCAGCATGCGCACGATCAAGCCATCATCCATCGGGATCTCAAACCGTCGAACATTCTCGTCACGTCCGAAGGCACGGTGAAGCTGCTCGACTTCGGCATCGCCAAACAGCTTGGCGAAGAACATCGCGACAGCGAGCGCACGCACACCGGACTGCGCATGATGACGCCGGCGTATGCGGCCCCTGAGCAGGTGCGTGGCGAACGCGTGGGCGTCTTCACCGATGTGTACGCGCTCGGAGTCGTGCTGTACGAACTGCTCGCCGAACGATTGCCGCTCGATCTGTCGTCGCGCACGCCCGGTCAGGCGGACGCCATGATTCTTGATGCTGAGCCGGCGCTGCCGTCGCGGGCCGCTCGCGCTCAAGGCGCCAGCAGCGCGACCGCCATGCGACGCAGCGAGTGGAATGACCTCGATGTGCTGTGCACGACGGCGATGCAGAAGGATCCGGCCCGGCGCTATCGATCGGTCGACGCACTGCTGCGCGATGTGGATCACTTCGTGGCACGCGAGCCACTCGACGCGCACCCCGACGCACTTTCGTACCGCGTGAGTCGATTCGTGCGTCGACGCTGGCGAGAGACGGCACTTGCCGCTGGCCTCGTGCTGTTGGCGGCCGGCGCCGCCACGACGTACACGGTGCGGTTGGGCCGGGCCCGCGATGCCGCCGTGCGCGAGGCGGAGCGCCGCACGCGATTGCAGCAATTCATGTTGGCGCTCTTTACCGGCGGAGACGAGGCAGGACCCGCCGACAGCCTGCGCGTCGTCACGCTGGTCGATCGTGGCGTTCAGGAGGCCCGCCTGCTCGACGGCGATGCGGCCGGCCAGGCTGATTTGTATGCAACTCTCGGCAGCGTCTATCAAAAACTCGGCCGCTTTGAACGTGCCGACACCATGCTGCACGCGGCGCTGCTTGCACACGCCAACGCGGGTAATCGCGATTCGCTCACGCGTGCGTCGCTGCTGCTCACCCTCGGGGATCTACGCATCGACCAAGCATCGTACCTCAGCGCGGATAGTGCGTTGACGCAGGCCTCAGCCTTGGTCGTACCGCGCGCCCGGTCGCGCGACGGCAGTGCTGTCCTGATGCGGTCACGCATTCTTGGTACCGTGGGTCGACGCCAAGAAGAGCAGGGGCTGTACGATTCGGCGACCGTCACGTTGCAACAGGCCGTGGCGGGCTATCCCGCCAGTGACCCCGATCCGTTGCTGCGCGCCTCACTGATCGGTGAGCTCGCCAATGTGCACTTCTATGCCGGCCACTATGACGAAAGTGATTCGCTCAATCGCCTCGTGCTGGCCGCACAGCGTGCGCGATCGGGTGAACGCCATCCCGCGGTGGCCGAGGTCTACATCAATCTCGGTGCCACTGAGTTTGAGCGGGGCCGCTTCGCGGAGGCGGAGCGGTGGTATAGAAAAGCAATCGACATCGACTCGGGTTTCTATGGCGGCGCGCATTTTCGCACGGCGGCGCACTTGTCGATGTTGGGACGTGCGCTGGTGTCGCAGGAGCGATACGACGAAGCGACGCGGGTGCTACAGCGAGCGCTCAATATTCAGGAGGCGACCTTCGGTAGTGCCCATCCGCGCGTCGCTAGTGTGCTCAATGAGTTGGGCAACGTGGCACTCAAGCACAAAGCCTTTGATAGCGCCGACGCCTACTTCACCCGCATGGCCCGCGTATACAGTGCCGCCAACGGCGATGCGCACTTCACCGTGGCGGTCGCGTTGTCAAACCGCGCAACCGTATATAACGAGCAGCAGCAGTACGCCCGCGCAGAAGCCATTTATCGCGACGTCGTGATCCGGTTCACGAAGGCGCAGGGTGCGGAGCACATGAACACCGGCATTGCGCGCATTAAGCTCGGGCGCTCGCTGGTCCGGCAGAAACGCTGGGCAGCCGGTGCGGCGGAGTCGGAAGCCGGCTACACAATCGTCGCTCGACAGGCCGAACCCGGCGTAAGCTTTCTGCAGGCGGCGCGAAAGGATCTCGCCGACGCAACGGCAGCGCTCGGTCGCGCTGCAGAATCGGCGAGGTGGACCCGAGAGTGGGCGGCTAACGCGCCGCCAAAGTAGTCGGCAGCTTGAACAGCTTTTGGGCGTTCTCGCCCATGATCTTATTGTGCGCCTCGGTCGGCAGAGCCAATTGCTTCACGAAGTTGACGTACGAACGCGTCGAGCAGATCGGCCAATCGGTGCCGAACAGGAAGCGTCCCGGATCACCGGCGTATACGATGGCGTCGCGGATTTCCTCCGACATGTATTCCTCGAACGCCTCCGTGAACTCGCCCAGCACGAGCCCGGAAATGTCGGTGTAACAGTTCTGATTCTTGTACACGACCTCCATACAGTCCTTGATCCACGGATTGCCCAAGTGGCAGATCACGAACTTCACATTCGGGTGATCGACCGCCACTTCGTCGAT
>JBBQAK010000046.1:0-14731 GCA_038316215.1 Gemmatimonadales bacterium
GACGGCTGAGCAATCGGCACGACCCCGACCGCGCTATGCGACGATCTGCATGCGAGTCTGCCGCTGCACGCTGCGATCGGGACGCGGGATGCCGCCATTGGCCAGCGTCCGCTCGAACGCGGCTACACAGACCGGATCGAACTGTGAACCCGCGCACCGTCGGAGTTCGGCCACCGCATCGTCGACCTGCATCCCGTCGCGATAGGGACGGCCGCTCGTCATCGCATCGAACGAGTCGGCGACCGCCGTGATGCGTGCTTCCAGCGGAATTTCGTGACCACGGAGCGTATCAGGCGTGCCCTGACCGTCGAATCGCTCATGGTGTGAACGCACGACCGCCAGCGCGTGTGGCATGTCGCCCAGCAGCGGCGCCAAGAGTCGCCATCCGATGACCGGATGCTCCATGACGTGGGCGTACTCGGCATCGGTGAGCGGGCCAGCCTTGTTCAGCACCGACTCCCGCACGCCGATCTTGCCGATATCGTGCAAACGGCTGCCCAGTTCGAGCTCGTGCAGCAGCGACGGCGTGACCTGCAGCTCGCGGGCAATCGCCATCGCGTAGCGACTCACGCGGGTGGAGTGTCCCCAGGTGTACGAGTCCTTTACTTCGAGTGCTTCGGCCAAGGACTGCAGGGCGGCCAGGAACAGCTCTTCGTATTTGCGCGCCTGCAACGCCACGCGCGCCTCGAGATCTGAACGATACGCCTGGTTCTCGATCAACAGCCGACGCTTCTCGAGCGCCTGCACGACGCGGGCGCGCAGCTCTTCGATCGCAAACGGTTTGGTGAGATAGTCGAGGGCGCCAGCGTCGAGGCAGCGGACCGCCAGATTGACATCCGACACCGCGGTAAGCATAACCACGGCGGTCTCGGGCCAGCGCGCACGGATCACGGTGAGTAGCTGCGCGCCGTCCATCCCGGGCATGTGAAAGTCCGAGAGCACCAGCGGCGACGGCGTCGCGGCCTGAATGTCGAGCGCGTCCGCCCCGCAGCTCGCTTCAAGGCACTCGAACCCCTCGGCCTGCATAAGCCGACGGACCACCGTGCGCATCGAGGTGTCGTCGTCCACGATCAGGCAACGGCGCGGCGCGCCGGATAACGCGCTGGCGAAACGCATCAGGCCGCCGGCTTCGGATCGCGCGGCAGCGTGGGCCACACCACGGCAGGAGGCTGCGAGGCACTGGGGCGAGCGCCCGCATCACGACGAAATCCGAGGGGCGACGCTCGCCGACGCTCGGTGACGGCAGTAGCTTCCGCATCAAGATCGCCTCGGACCACACGGAGCCCATGACGCGCATTTACGACGAAGACCTCGCGGGTGGCATGGCCACGCGCGCCATCCATGCCGGCCAGCGCCCCGACCCGGTGTCGGGCGCCATCATGACGCCGCTCTACCTCACGTCCACCTACGTGCAGGAGAGTATCGGCGTCAACAAGGGATATGAATACGCCCGCGGGAAGAATCCCACCCGCCAGGCGCTCGACCGGAACGTCGCGACGCTCGAGGGCGGCCGACATGGGTTCGCGTTCGGCAGTGGGATGGGCTGTCTCGACTCGATCATGAAACTGTTCCGCGCCGGTGATCACATCGTGTGCGGGGAGAACGTGTACGGTGGCACGTTCCGTTTGTTCGATCGAATCCTGCGTCATTTCGGTTTGTCGTTCACGTACGTGGATACGGATGATCCGCAGCGAGTGGAGGATGCGATGACGCCGTCCACGCGAGCCCTGCTCGTGGAGACGCCCACCAACCCCCTCATGCGACTCACCGACCTGGCCGCCATGAGCGACATCGCTAAGCGACACCAGGCGCTACTGATCGTAGACAACACCTTCGCGACGCCGATCTTCCAGCGTCCGTTGGAGCTGGGCGCCGACATCGTCTGGCATTCGACCACGAAGTACATCAACGGTCACTCTGATATGATCGGCGGCCTCGCGGTCGTACTTGAGGATGAGCTGGCCGATCGGCTCCAATTCATCTTGAATGCGGCCGGAGCCGTCCCTGGCCCGTTCGATGCCTGGCTGGCTCTTCGGGGTACGAAGACGCTCCCGCTCCGCATGAAGCAGCACGACCTCAACGGCCGCGCCGTAGGCGCCTGGCTGCTGGAGCGCTTGGGCGAAGATCGGGTCATTTACCCCGGACTCGCGCACCATCCCCACCACGAGCTCGCCAAGCGGCAGATGAGCGGTTTCGGCGGCATGATGACGCTCGACCTCAAGACGATCGACAACGCCCGGAAATTCCTCGAGCGAGTGCGCGTGTTCTCGCTGGCTGAGTCGCTGGGCGGCGTGGAAAGCCTCACGAACCACCCGTTCAGCATGACGCACGGGTCGGTTCCGGCCGACATCAAAATCGCCATGGGCCTCAATGACGGTATGGTGCGCTTGTCCTGCGGCATCGAAGACGCCGAGGATTTGATCGCCGATCTCGAGGGTGCCCTCGAAGGGATCTGACCCGGATCTGACTCCGTCTGGAACTGGAGACACCCACCCGCCGTACGGAGGGTGTCTCCAGCCCCCTGATTATGCCTGCCACACCGCTCACGCAAATCTCGTCGGTCACTTGGGAACATCCGGCCGACCGAGCCGCCCTGCAGACGCTTCGCGCCCTCCCGGGATTCGACGAGGTCGTGCGCAAGATCGCCAGCGTCTTCGGCGAACGCGGCGTCCGCAATCTCTTCCTCGGTGACGCCGTGCTCGTCGGCCCCACCCAGCGCCCCATGCTGCACGCGCTCTATCACGACGTGCTGCAGGCGCTCGACTGGCCCATCGACGGACATCCGGTCCCCCAGCTGTATGTCGCGCAGAACCCGATCGCCACGGCGGGCGCCGTCGGCTTCGATCAGCCCTTCATCGTCATCAACTCCGGCGTGCTCGAACTGCTGGAGCCCGAGGAGCAGCGCTTTATTCTGGCGCAGCAGCTCGGCCATATCATGACGGGGCGCACCACGTATCGCACGATCGCCCTGATCGTGCTGTTTTTCGGCATGAGCGCGCTGCCGCTACTGGCGTCGATCGCCCTGCTCCCCTTCCAGCTTGCGCTGCTCGAGTGGTATCGGAAGTCCGAGCTCTCGGCGGACCGCGCCGGTATGCTCGGCACGCAGGACCCGCGCGCTAGCCTGATGACGTTCCTGAAGCTGGCCGGTGGCCGGGCCTACGGCGACACGATCGACCTCGACGCCTACTTGGCGCAGGCCGCCGAGTACGAGGTTGGCGGTTCGGCATGGGACAACGTGATCAAGGCGCTCAACACGGCCCTGCGCGAGCACCCGTTCCACACGGTGCGCGCCGGCGAGCTGAATCGCTGGCAGCAGTCTGGCGCGTACGGCGCGATTCTCGGCGGAGATTACATCCGCCGCGGCAGCGAGGCTGAGCGGCCACTGCGCGATGATCTGCGCGACGCCACGGACTACTACGCCGACAAGGCGAAGGCCGCCGCCGAAACCGTCGGTGACGTGATCAACCGCGCGGCCGATGCGTTCCGCGACGCGTTCAAGACCGCTGCCAGTGCGGCGAGTATGGGTGACGACATGCCACCACCGCCACCGGCTTCTTCTCCGCCACCGCCGGCTCCAGAGCCGCCGGCTTGGGTGTGACGTGATGGTTTGCAGGAACTGATCACACAGAGAACAAGAGCAAAGGAGACAAAGAGGACGGGCTGTTCTTCCCCCGTTCGATTTGACTCCTTTTCTCTTTTGCTCCTAACCTCTGTGTAATCAGTTCCTGCGAAACCATTGCTCGCGTGCTGAGCCATGGAATTGCACTAGATTTCCCTCCATGAAGATCTTGCTCCTCGGCTCTGGCGGCCGTGAACACGCACTCGCCGATGCACTCGCACGCGAGAATACCACCGTCGATGTTTTGGCCGGTCCCGGGAATCCCGGCATCGCGCAGTTGGCCCGCGTGGTGTCAGTCAATGCGTCTGACCCCATCGAAGTCGCCGAGCTGGCGGAACGCGAGCAGGTACAGCTCGTGGTCGTGGGACCCGAGGCGCCCCTGGCGATCGGTCTCGTGGATCATCTGCAGCACATCGGCGTGCCGGTGTTCGGGCCCACGATGGGTGCCGCGAAGGTTGAGACCTCGAAGGCCGACACGAAGGCGTTGATGATGGCGGCCGGTATTCCAACGGCCCGCGCTGAGACACACAAGAAGTCGGTGGATGCGAAGGATGCGGTGCGCGCGCGCTTCGGCGTGCCCGTGGTGATCAAGGCGAGCGGACTGGCCGCCGGTAAGGGCGTGATCATCTGTCACACGCTCAAGGAAGCCGACGCCGCGATTGAGCGGATACTCGAAGACAAAGCCTTCGGCGACGCCGGCAGCGAATGTCTCGTGGAGTCGTTCATGACCGGTGAGGAGCTGTCGCTGTTCGCTGTGACGGACGGCTACAACGTGATGCCGATGATCGGCGCGCAAGATCACAAGCGTCTGCTCGATGGAGACGAAGGCCCGAACACCGGCGGTATGGGTGCGTATACGCCGGTGTCGTTTTCCACGCCCGCGCTGGTCGACGATGTCACGGAGCGCATTTTCCTGCCCACGTTGCATGCGCTACGCAAACGCGGCACGCCGTTTACCGGCTTGCTGTACGCCGGGCTGATGCTGACAGAAGAAGGCCCCAAGGTCGTGGAGTTCAACTGCCGTTTTGGCGATCCCGAAACGCAGGCGATCCTGCCGATGCTCACCAGCAGTCTGCTCGATCCGATGCTGACCGTCGCCCATGGTGGCCGCATCGGCGGCCTGTCGCCATTCACATGGCGCGAGGGCGCGTCGGTCACCACCGTCGTGGCGTCGCACGGCTATCCGGACGCGCCGGTCACGGGTCAGCATATCACGTTGCCCGCGTTCAGCGATGATCTGCGCGTGTACCACGCCGGCACCACGCGCGCCGAGGATGGTTCGCTACGCACGAGCGGCGGTCGGGTGTTCGCGGTCACGGCGCTGGCCGATACGTTCGCCGATGCGCAGGAGGCCAGCCGTGAGGCCGCCGCGCGGATCGATTTCGAGGGTGCGATCTATCGCCGCGACATCGGATGGCGGGAAGCCGCGCGACGTGCCTGAGCTTCCGGAAACGGAAACCATCGCGCGCGATCTCGACGCGATGGTGTGTGGCGCTACCGTCGTGGGTGTGGAGGTTCGCAAAGCTGACGTGTTGCGCGAGGCCGATGCGGCGGGCTTTGCGGCGGCGTTGGAGGGACTCACCATTGCCCACGTCTGGCGTCGCGCCAAGCTGATCGTGCTCGACATGCGCGCCGACGCGCCGCCCGCGGCGGAGTCATCCGCCACGGAACCACCATGGCGCATCGTCGTACAGCCGCGCTTCACCGGCGGGATGGTCGTGGATGATGGCTCGCTGTCGGAGGCCGACCGGGCCTACGTGGCGGTCACGCTACGCCTGCATGATGGGCGTGCCCTGCACTACCGCGACGTGCGCCGGCTGGGCACGGTGGCGCTCATGTCACCCGAACGTTTCACGAAGTATTCGACCGCATTAGGTGCCGAACCTCTTGACCCACAGCTCGGCGACACCGAGTTTTCGGGACTTGTTCGGGAGTCGCGCCAGGCCATCAAAGTCTTCCTGATGGACCAGAAGCGACTCGCCGGCGTCGGCAACATCTACGCGAACGAGGCTCTGTGGCTGGCCGGGATCGATCCGTCGCGCGAAGCGCGCTCCCTCTCCGAGCAGGAAAGCGCCATGCTGCGCGCGCAGTTATGCGCGGTGTTGACGGCGTCGATCGCGGCGCGCGGGACGAGCTTCCGCGACTACCGGGACGCGCGCGGTGAACGGGGATCTTTCGTCGAGCAGCTGGCAGCGTACGGCCGCGCCGGTGAGCCCTGTCGTACCTGCGGCCGCCGTCTGGTCGGCACGCACGCAATCGACGGACGCAGCACGGTCTTCTGCTCGCACTGCCAGCGGTAACGCGCGCGGTCACGCCAGCGGTAACGCGCGCGGTAAGTCGCGGACCAAGCTGGCAACTCAGCTCGACCTCTCGGTCGGCTCACCCGACGCGGACGTCCAGCGACTGCGCGCCCAGGTGCGCGAACACATGCGCAACGTGCCCGGCGTGTATCTCATGCGCGGCATTCACGGAGAAGTGCTGTACGTCGGAAAGAGCACGCAGGTCCGCACGCGGTTGCTGTCGTACTTTCGCCTGCCTTGGCCCGAGCATCGCCACGCGCGATTGCTGCGTGAGACGTCGCGCATTGAGTGGGAGCCGATGCCCAGCGAGTTCGCCGCGCTGCTGCGTGAGGTGCGACTCATTCGCGCCCATCTGCCGAAGTACAATATCAAAGCCGCGCGTCCGCTCGATAAGTGGTGGGTGATTACCGTGGCCGGCGGCCCTGCCCCGCGGCTTCGCATTCAGCGCGCGAGTGCCGCCGCACGCGCCAAGCAGTCCGCGCAGGTGATCGGCCCCTTTGCCTCGCGCCGTCCGTTGGTCGAGGCGCTGCGCGTACTGAACGACGCACTGGGGCTCCGGGACTGCACCGACCGCGTGCCCATGGTGCTGCATGATGCCGTCGATCTGTTCGACGACATGATCCATCCGTCGCTCGCGCGCACTCCCGGCTGTCACCGCTACGAAACGCGACGCTGCCTGGGGCCGTGTGTGGGGGCCACGACGGAGTACGCGTATCGCGCGCAGCTCTCCCGCGCGCGCGCTGTTCTCGAAGGACGCGACGATTCGCCGCATCAGCAGCTCGTCCGCGAGATGTCCGCCGCCAGTGCCGCGCTGTCCTACGAGCGTGCCGGCTGGCTGCGCGATCGACTGACGGCGCTGCAGGAACTCGACGCGCAGTTGGCGCGGGTGCGCGAAGCGATCACGAAGCCCAGCTTCGTGTACGCGATGCCGGGGCGCGACGGCGACGACCGGCTGTATCTCGTACGTCATGGACGCGTGGTAGCCGAAGCGCGCTGCACCGATGTGGAGTCGGTGACGGCGCTGCAAGCGCTGGAACAGCGCGGCGTCCAGGTCCCTACCGGCGCCGTGGTCGATCAGCTCGATGAGCTGCTGATGATCGAGTCGTGGTTCCGCACCCGACCGAGCGATGCGGTGCTCAAGGCCGACACGGTGGTCGGTGCGCTCGAGGCGCTGGCGCGCACTCTTCGTGAGCGGGCGGAGTCGTTCACATACGGGCGGTTGCCGAACGAGTGAGGCGGACGGTGGTGTGAAGCCGAGGCACTCACGTGCGTCTATCAGCCCTCACCCAACTCCTCGTCCTCAACCACGACATCCTCGGGAATCCCCAGCGATATCAACTCCACGTCCGCTTTCCCGTTCAGGATGTAGAGCTTCGCCACGCTCGGCTGGAGCTTGAACCGGCGCGGTCCGGCAGCACCGGGATTCACCACGATACGGCGCGCGGCCTTGGTAATCAGTTGCTGATGTGTGTGCCCGTACACGATCACGTCCGCGTTCATGTAGGCGCTGACCAGTCGCGGCGGGTTGACACTGCCGATTTCATGGCCGTGCGTGACCACGATGCGCACGCCATCGATCACTTCCTCGATGCGCTCCACGAGATCCGCTCGGCCCGGCGCGTCGGTGTTGCCCCAGACGGCCTGAATCGGCGCGATCGTCGCCAGCTCGATCAGCACCCCGGGCGGCCCCACGTCACCCGCGTGAAAAATGCGGGAAACGCCGTCAAGCGCGGCGAACACCTCGGGGCGCACCAACCCGTGCGTGTCGGAAATCAGGCCGATGATCGTGGCTTCCTTCATGTCTGCGTCTGGTCCTGTGCGAGGTGGTCGCGTCGCGCCGGAGTTCGGCGAGCGCGCCCTGCCCATCGGGGGTATCGGGAAAGCGATCGGCCTTGCGCCGGAGTTCCACCATGGCGCGGCCGGGATCAGCCAACACTCCAAGATACAGATCCAGCAGCCGATGTGTGACATAGCGTTCCACGGCTCCAAACAACTTCGGCACCCGACGCAGCTGATTCAACAGCTGGGCGGCCAACTGCGGGTTGTTGCCCACCCCGGCGTGGAACGCCGCCTCAACCCGTAGCACAGGGACATCGTGCGGATGCGTCTCCCGAAGCTCAACGAACGCAACCGCGGCCTCCTCGTAGCGTCCACGCGCAACCAACGACTCCGCGCGGCTGGTGATCACCACCGGGGCACGGGAGCCGCCGGGATTGAGAAAGGCCTGAAACGCTTCCGATGCCAGCCACTGCGCCGCGAACATCGCGGCGAAGAGCGTTAGTGCCATGGGAAGCGCCCACACCGGCATCATGAGCCAGCGCCGTTCCGCGTCGTAGTCCAGCAATCGACCTGTCAGCTTGCCGAACGGCAACAAGCACACGTAGGTGAGTACGAGCACCGTCGCCCTCATCTTGACGACGTGGCGGTACTTGTCCGGCGTGAGCGTGAGCGGCTCGATTGTCGCGTGCGGCGCTCAGCCCCAGCGCTTCCCGAGCGTGTGCTCCACGTCGAGATGGTCGAGCACCCGCGCCACAATGAAATCCACGAGATCATCTATGCTGGCCGGCTTGTGGTAAAAGCCGGGAGCGGCTGGTATGACGGTGGCACCGGCCCGCGTGACCTGCGTGAGATTTTCGAGATGAATCAGCGACAGCGGTGTTTCCCGCGGCACCAGGATCAGCGTGCGCCGCTCCTTGAGCGCCACGTCGGCGGCACGCTCTACGAGCGACCGTGATGTTCCGTGAGCGATCGCCGATACCGTGCCCATGCTGCAGGGACACACCACCATGCCACTCCAGCGCGCTGACCCCGAAGCGGGGGCCGCTCCGCGATCGTTGTCATCGAACACCGTCACACACGCGTCGAACGCGTCAGCACCGACTCGCGCCCGTAACGTGGGCAAGTCGGGGATATCGCTTTCGGTGGCCAGTAGCCGGAAGCCGTGACTCGACACAATTAGCCAGGTCGGAACCTGCATCACGACCAGTTGCTGCAGCAATCGCACAGCGTACGGCGCTCCGGATGCGCCCGTGATGGCCAACACCACCGGATGTCGCGTCGCGGCCTGCGTCATGCCACTGCTCCGGATGCAAGAAACCGAGCCACGGCGAACGTCGTCAGAAAGCCCAGTGAAATAATTCCGTTCATCGTGAAGAAGGCGGCGTCGAGTTTAGTGAGATCATCGGCCTTTACCATACGATGCTCCCATACCAGCATCGTCGCCACAAACGCGACGCCCCCCCACAGCACCAGCTGCACAACGGGCGTCGCCGTTCCCAGTGGATGCGTGGACACCACCACCGCGAGACACGCGACCGCGACCACGTGCAGCGTGCGCGAAAAGCGAATCGCGTTCGGCACACCGATCGCGGACGGCATGCTGTGCAATCCGTTGAGGCGATCGAAGTCGGCGTCCTGCAGTGCGTACAACATGTCGAACCCGCCGCTCCAGCACACGACGACCAGTGCGAGTACGCACAAGAACCACCACGGATCGCTCCATGCGCCCGTGATCGCCAGGTAGCCGCCCACCGGCGCGATGGAAAGCCCAAGCCCGAGCCAGAGGTGCGAATAGCGCGTGAAGCGCTTGGTGTAGCTATAGCCCAGCACCCAGAGTAGCGCCACGGGCGAGAGCACGAGACAGAGCGTATTCAGCTGCCACGCGGCCACCACGAACAGCACGCTGGCCACGGCCACCGAGCCCTTCGCCTGCGCCAGCGACAAGGTACCGGCCGGCAGCTCGCGCTTGGCCGTGCGCGGATTGATCGCATCAACATCGCGATCGACGATTCGATTGAATCCCATCCCGGCGAAGCGCGCCGCGGTGAATGCGACAAGTACCCAGCCGACCATCGCGATCGTGACCGGTGCCACGACGCTCGCGCACAGCACGCCCACCAACGCGAACGGCATCGCGAACACGGTATGCGGCAACTTCACGAAGTTGGCCAGCCGCACCAGCAGCGACTCGCCCGCCATCAACTGCCCGTCGCGGGCGCCCTTCGGCGGCACGACGCTGCTCATGGCGTGCCCAATGGCCTGTCCAATGGCGGCAGGCCGAGCTTCGACCACTTCGCATCGACGGCGCGCTGGGTGGCCTCATCCATGGTGATCACCTTGGGCCACGCGCGCGTGAAACCTTCCTCCGGCCACTTCCGCGTGGCGTCGATGCCCATCTTGCTGCCATAGGTAAACGCACGGCTGGCGTGATCGAGCACATCGACCGGCCCCATGGTGAATCGTACGTCGCGCTGCGGATCCATGTTGTTCAGCGCGACCCACCAGGCTTCGACCGGGTTGCGCACATTCACTTCCTTGTCGACCACGACCAACACCTTGGCGAGCGACATCAGCCCCTGTCCCCACAACGCATGCATCACCTTGTCGGCGTGCCCGGGATACTTCTTGTCGATGCTCACGAACACGAGGTTGTGGAAGCCACCCTCGGCCGGCATATGGTAATCCACGATCTCCGGCGTCGTGAGCTTGAGCAGCGGCAGGAAGATGCGCTCGGTCGCGTGGCCGAGATAAAAATCCTCCATCGGAGGACGCCCCACGATGGTGGTGGAATACACCGCGTTCTTGCGCATCGTCACCGCTGTGACGTGCACCTTGGGATACAGATCGGCCTCTGAATAGAAGCCAGTGTGATCACCGAACGGTCCTTCCACCACCAGCGCGTCGGCCGGATCGATATAGCCTTCGATCACGAATTCGGCGTCGGCGGGCACTTCAAGATCGCAAGAGACTGCCTTGGTGAGCTTCACCGGATCGCGACGTAGGAACCCGGCGAACAGAAACTCGTCGATGTTCGGTGGCAGCGGTGCGCTGGCGGAGAACATGCTGGCCGGATCAGCACCGACCACGATACACACCGGCATTTTCTCGCCGCGTTCCGCCATTTGCCGCATGTGTTCGGCGCCCGTCTTGTGACGCTGCCAGTGCATCGCCACCGACTTTTTGTCGAGCTGCTGCACGCGATACATGCCGACATTGCGGATGCCCCGCACCGGATCCTTGCTGATCACCGCCGTCATGGTGACGAACGGGCCGCCGTCTTCCGGCCAACAGTGCAGCACGGGGATCTTGTCGAGGTCGATCTCGTCCCCTTGCCACACGATGTCCTGACACGACGGCGTACCACTCTTGGTGCGCGGCGGAAACTTCGACACCTCAAGTAGACGCGGAAGCAACGAGAGCTTGCCGAGAAAGCCGTCGGGCACCTTGAGGTCCATCAGCGCCGTGATGCGATCGCCGATGGCGTCGAGATCATCGACCCCGAGCGCCATCGCCATGCGTCGCATGGATCCAAACAGATTGATGGCCACCGGATACTGCGAGCGCGTACCGTCGCGCAGGATCGGATGCTCGAACAGCAGCGCCTTGCCGCCGCCGGGCATTTTGGACACGCGGTCGGCGATCTCGGTGATCTCGAGATGCACCTTCACCGGTTCGGTGATGCGATGCAGTTCGCCGGCGCGATCGATGGCGGCGATGAAGTCGGAAAGCGTATCGAGGGACATCAGAGTTCTACCGGTCGGTACGTCATGTCGTTCCTCACGCCGTCCCGACGTGAATCGCGGCGATGCCGAGGGTAAGTCGCTCCCACGTGACCGTGGTGAAGCCGGCGCGGCGCATGTGGTCGGCGAGCGTCTCTTCGGTGGGAAAATGCGACACGGACATCGGCAGATAGGTGTACGCGCTGCGGTGGCCGCTCACCAGTCGACCCACGAACGGCAGCACGTGATGGAAGTACAGGTGATAGAAGGTGCGCACGATCGCCAACGGCGGCGTGGAGAATTCGAGAATCACGAAGCGCGCACCAGGCGTGAGCACGCGGTGTACTTCGCGCAGTCCTGCGTCGAGATCGGCCACATTGCGGATGCCAAAGGCGACGATCGCGCCATCGAGCGAGGCACTGGCAAACGGTAGTGCCAGCGCGTCGGCACCAACGGGGGCCAGCACCGCACGAGACGCCTTGCCGTTCCCGTGACGCAGCATAGGGACGGCAAAGTCGGCACCGGCGACGAAGCCGGTAAACCCCGGCTGTTTCACCAGCGCGGCGCCGACGTCGAGCGTACCGGCGCAGAGATCGAGGTAGGTCCCGGCGGGTCGCTGGGACCACTGCAGGGCGCGCAGGGCCTTCCGCCGCCAGCCTTTATCGATGTTCATCGACAGGACGTGGTTGAGCAGGTCATAGCGCGGCGCGATGTCCGAGAACATCTGCTGCACGTACTCGCGCTTCCCTTCTCCACGGGCAGCCTGTACGGCTCTGCCGGTGGATTCAGCGCGTTCGGGGGCCTCGTTCGGAGGCGGGACGACTGGCATTCGCGAAACATCGACAGGCGGGGGAGTGCGAGCAAGCGCACGCTCGTGCTAGGTTATGCGATCCGATGCAGACTCTCGACGAGCTGGGAACCCTCCCCGATGCCGATGTCGTTCGCCTAGCGCAGCAGGGCCGTGAGCTCGCGTTCCGCGAGCTGGTGCGCCGCTACGAACGGCCGGTGTTTTCGCTCGTCTTCCGCATGGTCCGCGACCGGGAGACGGCTGAAGACCTCGCGCAGGATGCATTCGTCAAGGTGCTCAACCACATCGACAAGTACAGCCCCGAGTTTAAGTTCTCGAGTTGGCTGTTCAAGATCGCGAACAACGTGGCCATCGATCACCTGCGGCGGCGGCGGCTGGACACGATCAGCATGGACGGCTCCCCGCATGCCTCTACGGCCAGCGAGGTCGAGGCCACGACGCTGAACCTGGAATCCGAGCAAGAGAGCGCCCTCGACGAACTCGAGGCCAAGGAGCTAGGCTCGGCTATCGAACGCGCCATCGCCACCCTGCGCCCCGAGTATCGGGCGTGCATCATGCTTCGTCATGTGGAAGGACGGTCGTACGAGGAGATTGCCGCGACGCTCGACCTGCCGTTGGGCACGGTGAAGACCTACATCCATCGAGCGCGGCACGAACTCCGGAAGGCGCTCGAAGGACTGCGCGACTGACGCACCACTCATGAAGCAATCTTCCTCAAGATCGGTTAAAACCCTGTGAAACCTGTCCACGAGCAGGCGCGTACGACCTCGTGGAGGCCACCAATGCATGACAGACACCTGAGATCAGACGAAATCGAGCTCCTGCTGGACGGGGAGGAAGGATTTGGCGTCGCTCCCCTGAGAGCGCACGTCAAATCGTGTATTTCGTGCCGTCAAGAACTCGACAGTGCCCGGGAGCTCATGGTGGCCCTCGACGCACTCCCCGACTTCGCCCCGTCGGTGAACTTTTCCGATCGGGTCATGTCGCAGGTGCAGGTGTTCGAGCCGTGGCACGCTGCCGCGACGCGGACCCTCGAACAGTTCGTCCCGGCCACACGGCCGGCCCGTATCGCGGCCGGTTTCGGCGCCGCGATCACGGCGGGTTTGGCCACCGCGGCGGCCACCTGGGGAGTTGCGCGCGCCGACATGGCGTTCATTCTCACGCAGCTCGGCGCCGAAGGGGTCCGCGACCAGGTGGTGGCCGCGTCCAACGACGTGGTGTCCACGGTGCTCGGGCAGCCAGGCATCGCGGCCATGCAGAACGGCTCGCCCGCGATGGCGGCCATGGCCGCGGGTGGTTTCGTGGCGATCGTCGGGATGGGAGTGGTAGGGCTTCGCGCCCTCGCCACGGCCTCGCGTAGCGCCCGTTGAGGTCATGACATGCTGACGGCGACCACTAATCTGCTCGCGGTCGCAGGTGTGTTCGGCATTGGCCTGATCATCGGCCTTGTGGTGCTCATGACGGCCGAAGAGGCACTCACGGCCGTCGCCAAGACGGCTGCCCGCGATATCTCCGGCAGCTTCTGGGTGGGGCTGCTGTGGCAGCTGCTGGCGGTGCCACTGCTCGTGGTGCTTCTGGTGGCGTGCGCTATCACCATCATCGGCATTCTCGCCATCCCCATCGCCGCGCTGGCCTGGGCGCTGGCCTACGCCGGCGCGTTCACGCTGGGCATCCTGGCCGTGGCCCTAGTGATCGGCCGGGCGCTGGCCGGGCGCGGTGCGAGCACGAGCGAACGCGGCGCAGCATTGCGCGGACTCACCGTTGGTCTTGCCACGCTTAGCGTGATCTGGATCGGCGCGGCGATTGCCGCGAAGGTGCCGGTGGCAGGCGCCATCGCCCGGCTCATCGCGGTCGCCTTCACCTGGGCGGTGGCCACGGTCGGTCTTGGGGCAGTCGTGAAGTCCCGACTTGGAGTCACACAGCTCTCGGTCCGCTTTGGTGGCTCACGCTTTGGCGCATCGGGCTTTACCTCGCGCTGGGGCGCGGCTTCCACCACCACGACCACCGAAGTGGCGGCGCCAGGCTGGCAGACGCCCACGCCAGTCCAGGGAGTGGTCGCCGCCCGACGGCCGGTGGGCACCGAGAGCGGGACCGGGAACGGCGCCGAATTGTAGGCGGTTCGGCCGCGGGCGGTCCCGAGGCTATTCTTCGGGATGGTTGAACTCTCGGAAGTCGCCACACGGCTGGACCTGACAACGACTTGGGTGGGCATTGCCGCCCTGGTCGTTTTCCTGCTGGCTTACGCCTTAGTCATCGGCGAAGAGTTCCTGCACCTACGCAAATCGAAGCCGGTGCTGGTTGCCGCCGGTCTCATCTGGGCGTTGATCGGCTGGCGTTACGCGATCGCGGCCGACGCGGCGACCGACCCGCAGACCAAGCTCGCGCTCACGCACTTTGCTGAAGAAATGGTTCGGCATAACCTGCTGGAGTACGCCGAGCTGTTCTTGTTCTTGCTGGCGGCCATGACGTACATCAATTCCATGGAAGAGCGCGGTGTTTTCGACGC
>JBBQAK010000345.1:0-4394 GCA_038316215.1 Gemmatimonadales bacterium
CACGGCTCGGGCGACCTGCGCGTCGATAACGTGCACGAGTCGACCGGCCGTTTCACGGTCGCCGCCGATGCGATGCAGCTAATGGACGCCGGTGCGAAGAAGGTGATCATCTCGGCGCCGGCCACGAACGAGGACATCACGATCGTGATGGGTGTGAACAGCGACAAGTACGATCCGGCGTCGCATCACATCATCTCAAACGCGTCGTGTACGACCAACTGCCTCGTGCCGATGGTGAAGATCATCCGCGACAACTTCGGATTCGTGCACGGCTCGATGGTCACGATCCACAGCTACACGAACGATCAGTCCATCCTCGACCTGCCGCACAAAGACTTGCGTCGCGCGCGTGCGGCCGCGGTCTCGATGATCCCGACCACGACCGGTGCGGCGAAGGCGACGTCGCTCGTGATTCCGGAAGTGAAGGGCAAGATTGATGGGATCGCTGTACGCGTGCCGACGCCCGATGTCTCCCTCACCGATCTCACGTGCGTAGTCGAGCGCACGGTGACGAAGGAAGAAGTCAACGCCGCCTTCAAGGCCGCGTCGGAGACCTCGCTGGTGGGTGTGCTCGGCTACAGCGAAGTGCCGCTGGTGTCGATCGACTACGTCGGTGATCCACATTCGTGTACGCTCGACGCGCTCAGCACGATCGTGATCGATGGCACACTCGTGAAGATTTGCGGCTGGTACGACAACGAGTGGGGCTACTCGTCGCGCTGCGTCGATCTGCTGCGGTTCGTCGGCGCGCGACTCTAATCGCCGCGTACGCGCTTCGTCGTTCGTTCCGCCTGTTCGCGTGTTCCTCCACGAGCCCCGGTGCCTGCGTACCGGGGCTCGTGTGTCGCAGCATCTGTCCCATGCGACTTCACTCCCGCCGTTCATCGCCTCCATGACGACTCGCACCATTCGCGATCTCTCCGCCGCTGATCTCGCCGGCCAGCGCGCGCTCGTTCGCGTCGACTTCAATGTGCCGCTCGACGCGGCCGGCGCGGTCAGTGACGATACGCGGATCACCGCGGCCTTGCCCACGATCACGACGCTGCTCGATCAGGGCGCAAAGGTCGTGTTGCTGGCGCATTTTGGTCGCCCAAAGGGGGCGCCCGAGGCCAAGTATTCATTGGCGCCCGTCGCCGCGCGACTGCAGCAGTTGCTCCCGCGTCCGGTGCATTTTCTCGGTGAGACGATCGGCGTTGCCGCCGTGGCCGCAACGCATGCGCTACCCAACGGTGAAGTCTTACTCCTCGAGAATACGCGCTTTCTCGCCGGCGAAGAGTCGAATGACGATGCGCTCTCGCGTCAGCTCGCCGAATTGGGGGATCTGTACGTCAACGATGCCTTCGGCGCGGCGCACCGGGCCCACGCCAGTACCGCCGGTGTGGCGACGTACTGCCGGCCGGCCGTCGCCGGTCTATTGATGGAGAAAGAACTGGCGTACCTCGGCGGCGCGCTTGCCGCTCCCGAACGTCCGTTCGTCGCCATCCTTGGCGGCTCCAAGATCTCGGGTAAGATCGACGTCGTCGAAGCCCTGTTGCCCAAGGTCGATCATCTCCTGATCGGCGGCGCGATGGCCTGCACGTTTTTCCGGGCGATGGGCTTTGAAACGGGCAACTCGCTGGTCGAGCCCGATCGACTCGAGATGGCGAAGGACCTGCTCGCGCGGGCAGGGGACAAGCTCGTGCTCCCCGTCGATGCCGTGATCGCGCCGTCGATGGACGCGGGCAGCGCGGCGCGCGTAGTCGGCCGTGAGTTGATTCCCGTTGGTGAGGCCATGTTCGACATCGGGCCGGTCAGCGTCGAGCACTACCGCACACTGATCGAGTCGGCGCGTACGGTGCTCTGGAACGGACCGATGGGGGTGTTCGAAAAGCCGCCCTTCGACGTTGGCACGCGAGCGGTCGCACAGGCCATGGCCGTGGCCACCGATCACGGCGCTACCACGATCATCGGCGGTGGAGATTCGGCCGCGGCGGTGGCCGACGCCGGTCTCGAGTCGAAGATGTCGCACGTCTCCACTGGTGGCGGGGCGTCGCTTGAATTTCTCGAGGGGAAAGACCTGCCCGGCGTGTCCGCACTCGACCTTCGCTGATCCGCGCCCGTCGCGCATTCACCCACTTATCGGTTACGCCGCACATGCATCACAAGCCGGTCATCGCTGCCAATTGGAAGCTCAATCTCGGTCCCACCGACGCGAAGGCGTTTCTGCAGCGATTCCTCGCGCAGGCGCCAAAGATGAACGACCGAACGCTGGTCTTCTTCCCGTCAGCGATCACGGTGACGACGGTCGTGGAGGGACTGCGCGAGCGTCCCGATATCTGGGTGGGCATACAGAACGTGCACTCGGAGGCGCAGGGCGCCTTCACCGGTGAGAACTCTGTGCTCATGGCGCGGGATGTGGGTGCGCGCGTGATCCTCGTGGGACATTCGGAGCGCCGGCACGTGTTCGGCGAAACCGATGCGATGACCACGAAAAAAATGGCCCTGATCTGCCAGGCGCGCCTGGTCCCGATGCTGTGTGTCGGCGAGACGCTCGACGAGCGCGAAGCCGGTGCAACGGCGTCGGTCGTGGAACGACAGTTGACGGCGGGGCTCGCTGAGCTCGACGACAGTCAAGCGTCGGGTATCATGCTGGCGTACGAGCCGGTCTGGGCGATCGGAACTGGTCGTACTGCTACGCCTGAGGACGCCAGCGCCATTCACGGTGTGTTGCGCGCTGCGCTCGGCAGCCGACTCGGGGAGAAGGCCGCTGCGGGCATTCCGATTCTCTACGGCGGGTCGGTCAACCGTGGCAACGCCGCGACGCTGCTTGCTGCGCCCGAGATCGATGGACTACTTGTGGGAGGCGCTTCGCTTGATGCCGACAGCTGGGCGAGCATCGTCCGCAGCTGAGCCGCGCGCAACGCCCCGCTCAATCTCGCGCAACTGTTGGATAGGGAAGGACTTGCATCGGCACATTCCCTCCGCCATGTTTGAAGGCTGGCGCGACTTTCGCGCACGCTACACGCACTCGATTCCGGCTTCGTGACATGTACACGTTCCTGCTGACTCTGCTCATTATCGACGCGATCGTTCTCGCGATCGCCGTGCTCCTCCAGTCCGGTAAGGGTGGTGGGTTGGCCGCGAGTTTTGGAGGAGCCAGTTCGTCTTCTGACTCGCTCATGGGCACGCGTCAGGCGGGCAACCTGCTCACGAAAGCGAGCTGGTGGTGCGGTGGCGTGTTCCTCGGCCTCGCGTTCATCCTTCAAGTGATGTCTTCGCGTGGTACGGCGCCGAAGTCTGTGCTCGACAAGTTGGCGGCACCCGCCACGCCGTCGACCGCGCCCGCTGGCGGTGCGGCTCCGGCCGCCCCGCTGACGCAGCAGCCCGCGGCCCCAGCCGCGCCGGTAGCACCTGTCAAGCAGCCGTAACCGACGCGTGAGCACGTTGCCTCCCAAGGGGTTCCTCCTCCTCGAGGACGGAACCCTTTTTCTCGGACGACTCGTCGGGCCGACCACGCCCACCGTGGCGGAAGTGGTCTTCACCACCAACATGACCGGATACCAGGAGGTGTTCACCGACCCCTCGTATCGCGGACAGACCGTTGTGATGACGGCACCGCAGATCGGCAATTACGGCGTGAATACCGAAGATCCCGAATCGGCGAAACCCCAGGTCGCCGGCGTCGTTGTGCGCGAACTCTCCCCGACCTACTCGAACTGGCGCGCCACCGGCGGGCTGCCTGAGTGGCTCGAGGCGCATCAGGTGCCGATCCTCACTGAGGTCGATACCCGCCGGCTGACCAAGCATCTCCGCTCTGTCGGCGTCATGCGCGGCGTGATCGGGCTCGGCGAGACGCCAACCCGCGAGGCGTTGGCCGCGCTCGAAGGTTGCCCGAGCATGGAAGGGCTCGACCTCGCGACGGTGGTGTCCACCCGTGAGGCATACTCTTGGGGCAAGCCGGACGCGACGTATCACGTCGTGGCCTATGACTACGGGATCAAGCGAAACATCCTGCGTCTGTTCGAGGCACACGATTGCCGCGTGACCGTGGTGCCGTCGGATACGCCGGCCGATCGCGTGCTCGCGATGCACCCGGACGGCGTGTTCCTGTCGAACGGACCGGGCGACCCGGACGCCGTGACCTACGCGCCGGCTGCCATCCGAGAGATCGCAGCGACCAAGACGCCGATGTTCGGGATCTGTCTCGGTCATCAGTTGATCGGTCTTTCGTTCGGTGCGCGCACCGAAAAGATGCCGTTCGGGCACCGAGGCGGCAACCAACCGGTGAAGGATCTCGCCACGGGCAAGGTGCTGATTACATCGCAGAACCACGGTTTCGCCGTGGTTGGCTCGGTCGAAGGGGTCGCGGGGGCGCCAGAGCTCGCGATGACCCACGTCAACCTCAACGATGGAAC
>JBBQAK010000330.1:0-4608 GCA_038316215.1 Gemmatimonadales bacterium
GATGATGCGGATGCCACGCGCACGATCTTTGCTGACTTCCTCCTGCACGCCGCCCAAGCCGCAGTCCACGCGTCCACTCACGGCTTCCGCGGACACGAACAGGAGATTGCCGTACACCGTGACATCGCTCTGCGATCCCGGGCAGACGAACGCCGTGCGCAGCGTCGGCTTTTTGGGATTGCCGATGTCCCACACCTGCCAGCCGCTGTAGTTGCCCTGGAAGACGAGGGTACCGCTGAAGGCGAGATCGGAGTTCTTGAGTCGCGCGTCGCCGGGTGTGCTGAGGTTCAGGAACGCGTCCGACGGCTTCGTCGTCGAGACGAGCTTGATGTTCCACGCGGCTTCGCCGGCGTCGAACCAACCGGCCTTGAGGCCGACGCGCGGATCGGGCGTCGGTTGAGCGTGCACCGTCGTGGCGGCCGTCGTGCTGCCGGCAATCAGCAGGGCACCGCCGAGGAGCGATCGAAGTGGCGTTTGCATCGGGGAGTGTGAGCGTGAGGGAAGGGGACGAGCGAAACGGCTGGTCACTACGGACGCGCGCGAGCTTTGAGCATCAGTTCCATGCGATCTATTTCGGTACTCTGATCGGCTACGACGTCGGAGACGAACTTGAACACGTCGTCATCGTTGGCGGCGCCTTTGGCACTCATCAGCTCATCGACCATGCCAATCGCGCCCTTATGGTGCTGGATCATGTACGTCAGGAAGTACCAGTCGAACGCCGGGCCTTTGGCCGTCTTGAGCGTATCCATCTGCGCGGGCGTGAGCATACCGGGCATCATGCCGCCGGATGCGTCGCCGCCCATGGTCGACATATCCATGCCGGCGTGATGCGCGTGCGCCATGGCTTCCATGTCACCGGCCGGAACCTGCTGTTTTCGCTTTCCCAGCCACGTTTTCATGAACGCGATCTCGTCGGTCTGCGCGACGGTGATCCGTCCGGATAGCACGCGTACTTCTGAACTCGCGCCATTGGGCACCGCGAACGACGACATGGTGACGGCCTGTGCATGATGACTGATCATCCCCTGCATGAAGGAGACGTCGGCCTTCGTGTACGGCGGAATGCCGCCGTCCAGCGCGGCCATCTGCGCCGGCGTCAGCGGACGGCCGGCGCGCGGGGTGTTGCCCGGCGCGCAGGCGCCGAGCAGGGTGATGGTCGCGAAGAGGGCGTAGTGGAGCGTCGCGCGTGCAGGCATGGATCAGGGGAGCGTGAGAGTGGGAAGACCGGCGGCTTTGCGTTTGGCGTTGAAGGCCGCGATCCCCGTGGTGCGTAGCGCGTTCCACGTGGGTAATACGTCGACCCCCATCGCGCGCGCTGCCGCGCAGGCGGCCACCTGGGTCGCGGTTGGCGCGACGTCGGCGTTATGCATCGCCATCGCGGCCGCCAGCATCGCCGTGCTCGCGCTTTCGAGCGAGGTCGTGGTCGACGCTGCACCGCGACGACGGAATCCTCGGACATTCCGAGTTGTCGCGGACGACGGCGCGACGGCTTCGAGCTGCGCCTTGAGGGCGTCGACCCCGGCACCGGTCATGCTGTTCAATTGCGTGATCACGGACCGCGCATCCACGAACGCGCGATGTGTCTCGACGGCACCGCGGTACATCTCGGTGCTGAGCGCATGCAGGCGCGCCAGCCCAGCTGCCGGCGTCTTCACGCGTGGGTCGAGACGAAGCGTGAGCGGCCGCTCGTAGCGTTTGCCATTGGCCGTCAAGCGTACGGTGTACCGACCGGGCGGCGCCCACGGCGCGTTCACCGTGGGAAGCGTGCGACCCGGCACGGCGCCGGTGGCGTCATCGTCTCCCTGCGGAATCGCATCTTCCGGCGTGACGGGATCGAAGTGGAGGTCCCACGTGAATCGATGGAGTCCCGCGTCGTCGGACAACGTCTGCGGCGGGCCGGGCCAGTACAGCGGAAGTCCGCAGTACGGCGCGGTCGGCGTCTTCTTGCATACCTCGTTGTAACGTGCGCGATCGTTGTACGGATGCGGATCGAGGGCCTTCTGCGCGCTGGTGTACGAGCGCACCAGCTTGCCCGTCGCGTCGAGAATTTCGAGGGTGATCGGCGTCGACGCCTTCGCGGCCAGCGTATAGTCGATGAACGCGCCTGACGGGGCGCTTTCGCCTGACGGCATTTCCGGCGGCCAGGGCGTAGGATCATTGGTCGCAAAGCGTACCCGTACGGCCGTGGCCGGCGCGAAGAGATACGCATCGCGGGCGGCGACAGCAGCTCGTGCGGCGGCCATCTGACGCAACGGCGTGACATTATCGAGGATGTAGAATCCACGACCGTGTGTACCGGCGATCAGATCGCTGCACAGGCAGCTGCTGTCCTCCTTGATCTGCAGATCACGCACGGCGATGGCCGGCATGTCGATGCGCAGCGACTCCCAATGATCCCCGTCGTCGAACGACACCCACACCTGCGTGTCGGTGGCGGCATACAGCAGCCCCTTCACCTTCGGGTCTTCGCGAATCGAATTGGCCGGCGCGTTGCCCGGTAGTCCGTTGCTGATCTCGGTCCACGTGGCGCCACCATCGTGCGTGCGATAGAAGTGCGGACGCAAGTCATCGAGGCGGAAGGTATTGGCGGCGATGTACGCGGTGCCGGCGTCGAAGTGCCCGGCGTCCATGTTGTAGATGCGCGTCCACGCTTTGAGTGCGCCCGGCGTCACGTTCTTCCACGTGGTGCCGCCGTTCATCGTGACCTGTACCTGTCCATCGTCGGTACCAGCCCACAACACGCTCGCGCTGCGCGGCGACGGGGCCAACGCGGTGATCGCCCCAGCGGGCGCGGGCGTAACGCTGCTGGTGTACTGACCGGCCGTCGCGGGGACGTCCCACGTTTGCCGTGCCAGATCGGGGCTGATGCGCGTCCAGCTTTGTCCGCGGTCGAGCGTCTTCCACACCACGTTCGATGCGTAGTACAGCACGTCGGGGTTCACCGGCGAGAAGTGCAGCGGCATGGTACGCACGTTGCGGCCGAAGTTCTCGCCCTTGGGGCCGCGCACCGAGAGGTCGGGGCCGACCAACACGGTTTGTCCGGTGCGGCGATCATACTTGGACACGTTGGTGCGCTGGCTGCCGAAGACCACATCGGGATCGCGCGGGTCGGGCGCGGCGATACCGTACTCCTGGATGTTGACCGGATGCCAGTCGTGGAACGTGATGCGTCCGTCGTCGGAGCGGCTGTTCACGCACGCCGATCCATTGTCCTGTTGTCCACTGCACACGCGATAGGGGAACGCGTTGTCGGTGGTCACGTGATACATCGCGGCGGTGGGCTGCGTGTACCAGTTACTCCACGACTCTCCACGATTGCCGGACACGACGGCTCCCTGATCGGACACCGTGAAAATGAGATCAGGATTGTTGGGATTCACCCAGATCTTCTGGTAGTCATCGCCACCGGGCGCGCCGCGTACGGCCGACCAGGTGAGGCCGCCATCTTCGGTCCGCCACATCACGACCGACGCGCTGTACACCACGTTCTCATTCGTTGGATCGACCGTGATGGTGGGAAGATCACCTCCACCAATGCGGGCGAGCGGACGATTGTCTACGAACTTCGGCGCGTCGCCCACGGCCGAACTGGGACCATTTACCGCGAGGTACCAGTGTTCGCCGGCGTCGGTGGATTTGTAGAAACCGATCGGACCCGAGGCGCCGGCCGCCGAGCCAGCGGGCGGTGCCGCGGCCACCATGGCATAGAGCACCTTGGGATTACCGGGCGCGAACGCGATGTTGGCCTGCAGAATCGACGGCAGTCCAACTGTGAGTTGCTTCCAGGTAGTGCCGCCATCGGTGGATTTGAAGATGCCGTTACCGCCGCCGCCGAAGCCTTGACCTTCAATGAAGCTCTGTTGCTGCTGCCACAGCGTGGCGTACACGATGTCGGGATTCTGCGGATCGATGCGTACATCGTTGGCACTGGTGTACTCGTCCTTGTACAGCACGCGCTGAAAGGATGCGCCACCATCGACCGAGCGGAACACCCCGCGCTCGCTGTTCGGGCCATACGGATGGCCGAGCGCGGCGACGAACAGTCGATCGGGATTCTTCGGGTCGACATCGACCATGGCGATCATCTGCGATTCACGAAGGCCAAGATGCGCCCACGATTTTCCGTTGTCGATTGACTTGTACATCCCGTCGCCGACGGCGAGGTCGGGGCGGATGATGCCGGCGCCGCTGCCCACGTAGATGATGTTCGGATTCGATGGTGCCACGGCGATCGCGCCGATCGAGCCGGTGGACTGGTCGTCGAACAGCGGTACCCAGTTCGAGCCGTAGTCGGTCGTGCGCCACACGCCGCCGTTGTCGAAGCCGGCGTAGAACACACTCGGCTGCGTGGGCACGCCGGCCAACGCGCGTGCGCGGCCGGCACGAAGCGGGCCAATCGCACGCCAGTGAAGGGCACTGAAGCCCGGATTGGATTGCGCCGGAAGTGCTCGCGCAATCGGTGAGAGCGCGGTCGCCAGCGAAAGCGCCAGCGTGAGCGAAAGCGTGAGCGAAAGCGTGAGCGAAAGCGAGCAGCGAGCGTGAACAGAGCGCGGGATACGCACGGGGAGCCTCAGCGGATAAAGAGGGTGCGGGACCCTTGCAACA
>JBBQAK010000008.1:0-19818 GCA_038316215.1 Gemmatimonadales bacterium
GAGCGAAGGCAAAGTCACCGACTATGAGCTGACGGCACGGGCCCGGAACGGCGAGGAAACGGTTGTGTCGTACAATGCGTCAACGTTCCATGACCGCGAACGCAAGCTACGGGGCGTGTTTGCCGCCGCCCGCGATGTCACGGAACGCAAACGATACGAACAGTCGCTGCAGGAAGCCGACCGTCGCAAGAACGAGTTTCTGGCCATGCTGGCCCATGAACTTCGCAATCCGCTCGCTCCGATCCGCAACGCATTGCAAATCATGCGGCTGAGCGCACCACGCGTAATTTCGCGCCCGGAGGACGAAGTGGTGCGATCCGCCTCTGCCATGATGGAGCGCCAGGTGAGTCAAATGGTGCGCCTGGTCGATGACCTCCTCGACGTCAGTCGGATCAGTCGAGGCAAGATCGAGCTGCGACGCGAGCGAGTCGAACTGACGCCTGCGGTTCATCAAGCCGTCGAAGTCATACAGCCACTGTGCACGAACCTGGATATCACGCTGACGGTGGACATGCCGTTGGAACCGATCTATGTCTCTGCCGACCCCACACGGTGGGGGCAGGTGTTGGGTAACCTGCTCAACAACGCCTGCAAGTTCACGGACAAGGGGGGCCGGATCTGGCTCACGGTTGAGCGAGAGGATCAGTTCGCCGTGATCCGTGTGAGGGACAATGGGATCGGGATCGCCGCCGATCAATGTCCCCGCATCTTCGAGATATTTACTCAGTTGGATATCTCGCTGGAGCGGTCAGTCAGCGGCTTGGGTATCGGTCTGACGCTCGTCAAGACGCTGGTTGAGCTGCACGACGGCACCGTGGAGGTCGAGAGTGCAGGACTTGGGCATGGCACGCAATTCATTGTTCGCCTCCGAATTCTCGATGATGTGCAACCGCCCCCCACGGATGTGGTCCGTCCGCCGACCTCACTGCCACCCCGCCGCATTCTGATCGTCGACGACAATCGCGATGCCGCCACGTCGCTCGCCAAGCTGATGGAGCTCACCGGCAATACGACATACATCGCGTATGACGGGCAAGAGGCCGTGGACGAAGCGGCGCGTCTGCGCCCCGACGTGATTGTGCTCGACATCGGCTTGCCGAGGCTGAACGGATTCGAGGCCTGCCGCCAGATCCGCGAACAGCCGTGGGGTAAGTCCATCGTGATCGTCGCCCTCACCGGCTGGGGCCAAGAGGACGACCGGCGTAAGTCCCTCGACGCCGGGTTCGACGGACACCTCGTCAAGCCTGCCGCCTATGGCGAGCTCACCAAACTCCTCGACGCGCTCCGATCGACTCCGTCGGGAGCAGCCTAAACGAGGACTGGCGGGTCGGGCCGCAACTCCACCGCACTCACCTCGGCCGAGCGGGCGTCGGGTGGGCGAGAACGGTTTCGGTTTCTCAAAAACGGAACGCCGGCGAGAACAAAAGCTAAGGGTGGAGCGTTGCGGTGGGATACCCTTCCCCAGCTCTTGTCTCGCACCAGTCGTTCACTCATGCTCTCGTCGCCTTTTCGTCATAGCACGCTCCTGACCGTCCTGTTGTCACTCGGCGCACCAATCGCGCTGGCATCATCCGCGTTCGCCCAAAGCGGTCGTCCGCCAAGCGGAAGCGCGGGGGGCCCGCCGCCCGGGGTTCTGGCGCGACCGAGCGCACCCGATTCACTGATGCTGCAGTCGCAGGCGATTCGTGTATTTCTGGATTGTCAGGGTCGCGTTCGTGGCTGCGATCGCGACTTCATCGTGACCGATGTGAACTTCGTGAACTGGATGCGCGATCGGTTCGATGCCGACGTCCAGATTCTTGTGTCCGGATTGACCAACGGCGGCGGCGGCTCGGAGAATACCATCACCTTCATCGGGCGACGCGCCTTTGAAGGGATGGCTGACACCCTGGTGCTGAACACCCTGCCGAATGACGCGGATGCGGTCATCCGCCGCGAGCTGGCCCGCACGTTCAAACTGGGGCTCGCGCGGTACGTGGCCCGGTCGCCGATGGCCAAGCGTCTGCAGGTTGCGTACTTCGCGCCACCCGGGATGCAACAGGCGTCGCCGGCCAATCTCAAGGACAAGTGGAACCTCTGGACGTATACGACGAACTTCAACGCGTTCGTGCGCGCCGAGGAGCAGCAGCAGTCCGTGAACGGTTCCTTGTCGTTGGCGGCCAATCGGTCGACGGCGACCTGGAAGTTGAACACGTCGGTGAGTGGCAACGTGAACACGCAGAACTTCAAGATTGCCGCCACATCGACTCGCCCAGCGATCTCGGTACGCAACGAGCAGCGCACGTACAACGCCAACAGTCTGATCGTCCGGTCGTTGAATGCGCATTGGTCTGCAGGCATCAAGGCCGGCGCTGGCTATTCGGACTTTCTCAACCAGGACCTCGCGCTGCGGTTGCAGCCGGCGATTGAATACAACGTGTTTCCGTGGACGGAGCAGACGCGCCGCCAGCTGACGTTCCTGTACAATGTCGGACCCAACTACTACAACTATCAGCGCACGACGGTCCTGAACCGCGATGCGGAAACGCGATTCAGCCAGCAGGCCACGGCGTCATTGGTTGCTCGCCAGTCGTGGGGGTCATCGAACGTTTCGCTGGACTGGTTGAACTACCTGCACGATGTCAGCCGACATGCGCTCACGCTCAGCGGCAACGTCGATCTGCGCATCGGTCGCGGCTTCTCACTCAACATCGGTGGCTCTGCCGCCCGCGTGAACGATCAGATCTATCTCCCGCGCGCCGGCAACACCGAAGAAGAAATTCTGTTGCAACGTCAGGCGCTGCAGACCGGATTTCGCATCACCACGAATATCGGCATTCGCTACACCTTTGGATCGATCTACAATACCATCGTGAACCAGCGCTTCAGCAGCCTTGGATCGAGTGGCGGTCGCTTCAACTTCCAGTTCTTCTAAGCCCGGGTATTCACGCCTGCACCGTGAAGGCACCGCGTGACCTTGCCACTGGTGGCTGTTCCGGGCATCATCCGCCATGTCACTCACGCACGAAGACGTCACCCCCGGGCTCGTGGTCCAGCTGGATACGGCCGCCTTGCGCGCCCTCGCTGGCTGCCAGACCAATGCTGTGCTCGGGCCCGAGGGGGACCGGTCGGTAGTCGGTCTGCAGGACTTTCTGATTGTAGGGCTGGACGCGGCGGCCGATCGCTGCACCGCTGTTCCGCTCTTCACGAAATCGGCCGTCGGCAATCAGCCGCTTGAGAATGGTAAGAAGTCGGGGGGCGCTGCGCCGTGGATTGGCACCGACACCTTCTTCTCGCGTTGGCAGCACTGGCGTATGCCGATCGCCTCGGTCGTGGCCGCGGCGGCCGGCGATCCGACCACCAGCGCCGACCGTCGTCGCTATGCCGCCACCGACCGGTCGGCACTCGACGACATCAAGAACTGGGAAGGGCGGAACCGCGCGGCCTATCGGGACGTGTGACACGAGGCTAGCATGAACCGGCGTGTGCCGATTGTCACCCTCAAGTCTCCGCCATGTCCGACGCGTCTCTGCGGGCCCGTACGACCACTGAAATTGTCGATGCCGCCTTCACGCTGTATCGCCGCGACTTTCTCCAGTACATCATGGTCGGCGCGATTGCGTACTCGCCCATGATCGTGTTCTCCCTGCTCACGCAAGGCGTCATCGGCACCGGTCAGCTACTCGTCATTGCCGGCACGGCCATCGTCGGCCTGCTCATCGCCACGATTGTCGGCGCCGCGGTGACGCGCATGGGCGCCGATGTCTATCTCGGTGGGCATGCCGACGTGGGGCGCACGGTGGCCGACGTGCTGCCACGCGTCCCGATGCTGATCGTCGGTGCGCTTCTGACCATGCTGATGGTGGTCCCAGGCCTGATCCTGCTGATCGTGCCCGGCCTGTACCTCGCCACGCGACTGTTCGCGGTGTCGCAGATCATCGTGCTCGAACAACTGGGGCCGATGGCGGCGATCAGCCGTTCGTTCGCGCTCACCAAGGGCCGCGCGGGCCACATCTTCCTCACGCTGCTGCTGTTGTACGGTCTCTACTTCGCGCTCTCGTTCGGCGTTACGCTGGGCGTCGCGCTCTTCGGCAGCACGGTGCTGCAGACGATCGTGAACTCGGTACTCAGTATCTTTTGCTTTCCGATCCTTGGACTGGCGGCTCTGGTGCTCTACTACGATCTGCGCATTCGGAATGAAGGGTTCGACGTCGAGCATATGGCGAAGTCGCTTGATGGGTCGCTATACGCCTCGTCCGCCGGATACCCGCTCGCATAGCGCATGATGCTGGCGATGCTGCAGCCGCCGGCATCGCCGCCGGGCACGGCACCGGGCACGGCACCGGGCACGGTACCGGGCACGTGGGGTGATGCGGCGATTCGCGATACGATCGCCAGCATCGCCCGCGCGTCGGAGTATCAGCGCGAGCTGACCACATCGATCGCCAGCCGTGCCCTCCGCTGGTTCGGCGACCTGCTCGACGCACTCTTCACGTCGGTGCGCGGTGCGCCTTACGGGCGTGAGGTCACGATCGCCGTGGTGGCCCTGCTGGTGGCGATTGTGGTCGCGCGCATCGTGATCGGGGTGCGGGCGGACCGCGCGCTCGTGGCCGCACGTGTGCCGCGCAAGGCCACGGGGGCTGACCGCAGCGCACTCGCCGACGCCGAACGTCTCGCGCAAGCCGGCGACTTCACCGCCGCTGCGCACGCCCTGTTCGCGGCCTTGTTGCGCGCCTGCGCCGCGCGCGGAGAAGTGCGGCTGCATCCATCCAAGACCACTGGCGACTATGCGCGCGAACTTCGTCGGCGCAATACCCCGTCGCTGCGTCCGTTTCAGTCGTTCCGATCGCGCTATGATCGCGTCATCTACGGCGACATGCAGTGCAGTGCCGGCGACTACGCGGCGCTGTCCACCGACGCCCGCCAAGTGCTGGGCACCGAGCGCGCCGCATGAGTACCAATGCCGGCCAGACCGTTCCGACTGCCGCTCGGTGGTACACCAGACCCGGCGTGATCATCGTGCTGCTGTCGGTACTGGTCGCGCTCACGGCGCTGTTGGCGCGAACGCCGGTCACCGGCCGTTCGGGAGACCCGCGCCTGTCCACGAGCTCGGCCGATCCACTCGGCGCCAAACTTCTCTATGAGTTAGCCAACCGGTTGGGATGGCGTGTCTCGCGCGAGACCCGCGGCAGCGTACCCGCGGATGCGTCAACTATCTACAGCGTCCTCGACCCGGTTGTCCCGATCACACCGGAAGAGGCGGGCGCCATGCTGGCGCATGTACGGCGCGGCGGCGCCATGCTGCTGGTGCTCGGCGAGGGCACCTCGCCACTCAGTGATTCGTTGCAGCTGACGGTCGATCGACAGGGCGATGATATCGCCGCGAACGCTGGCGCCGTGCGCCCGTGTGCCGGTGACGAACGCCCCCGCTTCACGCGGGACGCGCTGTGGTTTGGCGACGCGCGCATGCTGGCGTTGCAGGGACGTGGGCTTGCCGCGCCCGATCTGCGCCGCCTCGTGGTCCTGAAAAGCCGCCCCACCATCGTGACGGATGGGCCACGCAGTGTCATGGTCGGCCTGCCATACGGTGCCGGACGGCTGATCGTAGCAGCCGATCCCGATGTGTTGCGTAACGACGCGTTGCGCGAATGCCGTTACGGACTCGACGTCGCGTCGGTGCGCGCACTGGAGTATCTCACCGCAGGCGGTGTGACGCCGCGACGTGCGATCGCGTTCGACGAATTCCATCAGCGCCGCACACGTTTCGGCATGTCAGGGGCGGTCGAGCGCTTTCTCCGCGACACGCCGCCAGGTCGTACGGTGTTGCAGGTTGCACTCGCTGGACTGTTGCTGCTCGTGGCCGCCGCGCCGCGCGTGCTGCCGCCGCGCGATGTCGTACGTATCGAGCGACGCTCTCCGTTGGAGCATGTCGACGCGCTCGCCCGCGCTTATCTGCAGGTCGGTGCGACGCGCACCAGTGCGCAACATCTCGTGCGTGGATTGCGTCGGCGGATGGAACACGGCGCCGCGCGCGGAAAGCGCGGTGGGTTCGATGAAGATCAGCTGTACCTCTCGCGACTGGCCGACGTAAAACCGGCGCTGGCCGGTGACATTGCGACGGTTCGTCACGCGTTGACCAACCGGGTTGACCTCGGTGAATTCCGCCGGGTCGGGCAGGCGATTCAACGCATCGAAGTGGCACTCAACCGAACATGACGACTTCTCCCATGCATCTCACGATCGATCAGGGCGCGGAAATGCTGCGCCGTCTCCGCAGCGCGATCGCCGCCCGCATCGTAGGTCAGGATGCGGCCATCGACGATGCGCTGATCACCTTTCTCGCCCGCGGGCACCTCCTCATCGAGGGCGTGCCCGGCACGGCGAAAACACTGCTGGTGCGCACGCTGGCCAGTGCACTCGGTGTGCGCTTCACACGCGTACAGTTCACGCCTGATCTCATGCCGAGCGACCTCACCGGTATTGCGATCGTTCGCGATGTCGCGCGTGGCTTTGAGTTTCAGCCCGGGCCGGTATTCACCGACCTGCTGCTCGGCGATGAGATCAATCGTGCGCCCGCCAAGACCCAGTCGGCTCTGCTCGAAGCGATGGCTGAACGTCAGGTGTCGGCCGACGGCGTGACGCGACCGCTGGACACGCTGTTCACCGTGTTCGCCACACAGAATCCGGTGGAGCACGAAGGTACGTATCCGCTACCCGAAGCACAGCTCGACCGCTTTCTGCTGAAGACGGTCATGGGGTATCCGTCACTCGAAGCGGAACTGGCGATGCTCGCGTCGCACGAGGCGGGATTCAATCCCGAAAGTACGACGGTACCGCTGGCCGAGCCGGTGCTCGGTGCCGGTGAGGCCGTGGCGCTGCGCGAACTTGCCGACGCGGTGCGCGTCGCGCCCGAGGTGCAGGCGTACATCGCGTCGATCACCCGCGCCACGCGGGAAGAGCCGTCGCTGTCGCTCGGCGCGTCGCCGCGTGCCACCGTCGCACTGATGCGCGCCGCACGGGCCGCCGCGGTGCTCGATGGCCGCGACTTCGTGACGCCGGACGATGTGAAGGATCGGGTGTTTTCGGCGCTGCGGCACCGCGTGACGCTCTCGCCCGAGCTGGAGGTGGAGGGGCGCACGGCCGACGATGCACTGTCGGCCATTCTGCTTCGCGTCGTCGCACCGAAGTAAGGATGCTGCGGCAGCTCCGGCGCGTAGCACAGTCGCTCCTGCGGTTCGCTCCGCAGCGGCGACTCGCGTGGCTTGCCGCAGGCATCGCGCCCGTGTGGCTGTTGCCGGCGCCCTTCGGCGTGTACGCCGGCGTGGGCGCAGCACTGCTCGTGATCGTGGCGGTGGCGATCGATGTGCTGAGACTGCCCCCGCGCGCCGCCCTGGGCGTGGAACGCGAGTTCGCGCCGTCCGTTGGCATCGGTGACGAGGTCGAGGGCAGCTACACCGTGTTCAATCGGAGCGCCCGTGCGTTGCAGGTGGAGCTGCATGACCAGCTCCCGCCACTCGTGGAGGGTGGCGTGCAATCCATCGCGCTGCGCGTGCCAGGTGCTACGACCCAGCGCGTCGTGGCGACGATTCGCGGCAAGGTCCGTGGTACGGGTGCACTCGGTCTCGTGGGCGTGCGCGTGGCCACGTCGCTCGGCTTGGTCAGCGCACGCTATACGTTCGAGACCGCTGATGCCATTCGTGTCATGCCATCGCTCGCGGGCGTGCGTCGTTACCGCTTGCTCGCGATGCAGCACCATCTCGATGCGATGGGTATCCGCGTGCTGCGACACAAAGGGCAAGGGCAAGCCTTCGCCCGGCTGCGAGAGTACG
Source organism: Gemmatimonadales bacterium (assembly GCA_038316215.1). GTDB lineage: Bacteria > Gemmatimonadota > Gemmatimonadetes > Gemmatimonadales > Gemmatimonadaceae > Gemmatimonas. Next base: position 7,809 of record JBBQAK010000008.1, read on the forward strand.
TGCGCGGCGACGACCCCCGGCATATCGACTGGAAAGCCACGTCAAAGAAGGGCAAGTTCATTACCCGTGAGTTTACGGTGGAGCGCTCGCAGACGGTGATCACGCTGGTGGATGCCGGGCGCGGCATGACGCAACTGTCGGGCGAATTCTCCCGCTTCGAGCACGCGCTCAGTGCCGCGTTGATTCTCACCGACGTGGCATCCTCGTCGGGCGACCGGGTCGGCACGCTGGTGTTTGATGACGAGGTGCGCGCGTTCGTGCCACCGCAGGCCAGCAAGGGGGCGTTGGCGCTGGTGCGCGACGCGTTTATCCCCGTGTTCGCGACCTCGCGCGAACCGGACTACGCATCGGCGTTCCGCTTTCTGGCGGCGCACCAGCGAAAGCGCGCGTTGGTGGTGTTCTTCACCGATGTCATCGATGTGCGTGCATCGCAGGCGCTGCTGGCCCATGTCACACACAGTGCAGCGCGACATCTGGTCCTGGTGGTCGCCCTGCGCAACGATGCGTTGTTCGAGGCCGCCGCCCCGTCTGATGGGGCATCGACCGCGCAGCTGTTCGAGAGTGCGGCGGCCGAAGAAGTGATTCAGGCGCGTGAAGCGGCGCTCGAGCGGATGCGGCGGGCCGGCGTCGTGGTGCTCGACGTGTCTCCACAAACCATGACGGCGGGTGTGGTGAATCGCTATCTCGAACTCAAAGCGCGGGGCGCGCTCTAGCACCGCGCGAGAACAGGTAGAACGCGAGCACGACGGCGCTCGTGGCCGACACGCCGAGTTTGGTCTGCAGCGTCAGCGTCGCATTGGGGGACACAAATCCTTCAATCACGCCAGCGAAGAGCAAGAGAAAGACCGCACCTGCCAGCAAGCGGAAGGCGCGGCCACCGCGCTGTACCAGCGCGGCGCGGCGTGTGCGATTGCCCGGCAGCAGCATGCCCGATGCGAGCAGTAGTCCCGCCGCACCGGCGAAGACGATGGCGGTGAGCTCGAGGACGCCGTGGGGTGCGATGAAGGAGAAGATCAACGAGCCGATCCCCTTCGAGATGTAGAGGCCGAGGGCGGCACCGATGCTGACGCCGTTCATGATGAGCGCCCAGCAGGTGAGCAGTCCGGCGGTCATACCACCGGCGAAGGCTACGAAGGTGACCTGCACGTTGTTGGTCGCGATCTGCGAGGCCATCATCGGTCGGTACACCTCGGGATCCTCGATGTAGCCTTTCCCTCGCTTCGCATCCTCGACGCCCTTGGCGGCGCGCGCCAGCATACCTGGCGGCAACAGCGTCGCTGCTATCGTTGGGTGCGTGACGACCGCGCGGGCGGCGATCAGCATGGGGGCGAATAGCAGCGTCGCCGCAATGGCGATCGGCACTCCGGAGGCGCGTACCTCGGCCGGTACATCCGCGAACAGAAACGCGACCAACCGGCGCAGCGTGAAGGAGCGACGTCGGTAGAGCAGACTGTGCGCGCCGGCGACCAGGCGATTGAGGTAGAACAGGTCGGGAGAATCCTGTCCGCGCGTGGCGGTGCGCAGGCGCGCGAGGTCGGCCGTCATTTCGCGGTAGTCCTGCACGAAGCGCCGGACGCCGTCTTCGCCGAGCGAGGCGAGGCCTGCCCCCTGGGCGGACTTGAGCGTGTTAGCGAACGAGGCCCATCGCGGTGCGTTGGTCGCCACGATGCGGTGCCGTTCACGCGCGGCCCCCGTGTCGTCGCGCGCCGCGGCGCCTTGCGCGCGAGCCGCGAGTTCGAGGTCGTGTAGCCGCACCAGCTGCGCGATGGGAAGCTGCGCGGGATCCTGTGTGAGCTTCGCGCTGAAGCGCTGCGCCAGTCCGGCCGCCAGCTGCGTGCGACGCGCGGGGTCGAACTCCATACGGCGTTCGACGAACCGGTCGAGCAGTTGAAACTCGGCGTCAGTCAGGCTCGCCGACAACGGCCGTGGCTTCGGTTCATCGCTCCTGGTGTCGGAGTGACTGACTGTTCGTGGCGTCGCCGGCTGGGACACGAGGTCTTCCTTCACTACAATCGTTCCGGCGGCCAGATCGCCCAGCCGCTTTCCGCGTGCATTGGCGATGATCGTGACCAGTCCGACGGCGTACAGAAAAATCGGTTGCAGGTCGATCGCCCGTACGATGTTGCGAATGGCGGACGCTTCGAACGTCACCGACAGGCCGCCGTCCTTCACGACGCGCAATTTCATGAGACGCTTCCCCGGCGTCTGCCCATCGCCCAGCGCCTCGAAGAGCACGTAGTAGAGCCAGAGAATCGCGAATTGTGCGACGCCCAGCACGGCCATCACCCACGCCCCGGACGCATCGCGTGACGACGCGATACCGAACTTCACCTGCAGTTGCAGAAACGCGACGATCACCGCAATAAACGTCGCGATGCAGATGGCGTAGTCGATGAAGGCGGCGGTGGCGCGCGAACCGACGCCGGCCACCGTGTACGAGAGCACGACAAGCTCCGGCGTCTCGACATCGACCGTCTGCGACAATGACGGGCGGGGGGACTGTCCCGACGCCAGCGGTGCGGGCGGAATCGTAGTGGCCATTCTTGGTAAGCTGCGGGGCGCGCCTGACGGCGGCAAGTGACGCCACTACGGGCGGTCGACACGGACGGTTACGTTCATGCTATGCCGATCGACTACGCGCGGCGACTTACCGGCACGGTTCGCACAAGGCGTGAGAATACCCACCTTGGTGTCGGGTTGGCCTTCGTCGCGGGCGCCACGAATGCCGGCGCATTCCTCGCCGTGTCACAGTACACGTCCCACATGACGGGCATCGTCTCGTCGATGGCTGACGCTCTGGTGCTGGGTAAGACTGAGGTCTTCCTGACAGGCGTGGGTGCGCTCTGCGCCTTTACGCTCGGCGCAGCCACGACTGCGATCATGGTGAACTACGCGCGCCGCCGCGGCCTGAGCAGTGCCTTCGCCCTTCCGCTGCTGGTCGAAGCGGTCCTGCTGCTGGTGTTCGGGTTTCTGGGAGCGCGACTGCAGCTGGTACACAGCATCTTCGTGCCGGCCACGGTCAGCCTGCTCTGCTTCATGATGGGATTGCAGAATGCGGTGATCACGAAAATCTCCCAATCGGTGATCCGGACGACGCACGTGACCGGTATCGTGACCGACATCGGCATCGAACTCGGTAAGTTCTTCTACCTGAACCGACACGAGATTGCCGGCGAGCCGCGCGTGATGGCTGACCGGAAGCGCCTGAAGCTGCTGACGATGCTACTCGGGGCCTTCTTTTCGGGCGGCGTGATCGGGGCGCTCGGCTTCCGGGCGATCGGCTACAGCGCCACGATCCCGCTGGCCCTCGTGCTGCTCACGCTCGCCGCCGTACCGGCATTCGACGATGTGCGCAGCGCACTCCGCGACGAATGATCGCGCTACTCCCCCAAACGCCGCTCAGTCCGCACATTGAGCAGTGGCGATCTCGACCGCCCGTTCCATCCTGGATGGTCTGCCCGATCATCCGCGTCGCCTCCATTTCCGATACCGCGTTATGAGCCGTCGTTCTGTGTTCGCCAACCTGCGCGCTCCCGCGGCGCTGGTCGCCGTGTTGGCCGCCCGCGCCGCCCTTGCGCAGCCGCCCGCCAAGGCCGTTGCCCCCGTGTTCGTAAACGGCATGGCACAGGTGGTCCCCGAATGGCGCGACTCCACCGCGTGGATTCGCCATGATCTTTGGGTCGAGACCGACTTCGACAGCGATCGAGACGGTCGGAAGGATCGCGTGCATGTGGACGTGACGCGTCCCACACAGACCGAAGGCGGCGGCCTGAAAGTGCCCGTGCTCTACGGCTCGAGTCCGTACTTCGCCGGCACCTCGCGCGACGATTCCAATTGGAACGTGCAGCAGGAACTCGGCGATCAGCCCCCCACGCGACGCGCCCTCGCGGCACCCGTGCATCAGCCCAACCGTCGGCGCATCTCGAACGCACTGGTCAACGAGTGGGTGCCGCGCGGCTTCGCGGTGGTGCACTCGGAGGCGCCTGGCACCGGACTCTCGCAGGGCTGCGCGACCGTGGGCGATTATCCCGAACGCGCGCCCATGAAGTTCGTGATCGATTGGCTGAACGGCCGCGCCAAGGGCTACACCACGCCCACCGGCCGCGAGGAAGTGCGCGCCACCGGCTGGTCGACCGGCAAAGTCGGCATGATCGGCACGTCGTATGAAGGCACGCTGCCGTTGGCGGCGGCCACCACCGGCGTGAAGGGACTCGAAGTGGTCGTACCGGTGTCGCCGAACACGTCGTACTACCTGTACTACCGCTCGAACGGACTCGTGCGCTCACCCGGTGGCTATCTGGGTGAAGACGTCGATGTGCTGTACGACTTCGTGGCCAGCGGTGATTCGGCCACCCGTGCACGCTGCGACGCCCTCTGGAAGAACAGCGTGTTCGCGGGGCCGAAAGGACAGGACCGCGCCACGGGCGACTTCAACAACTTCTGGAAGAAGCGCGATCTGTTGCCGTACGTGAAGCACATCAAGGCTGCCGTGCTGCTGGCGCACGGCCTGAACGATTACAACGTGACGCCGGCGCACAGCGTGCGCATTTACGATGAGATGAGGGCGCGTGGACTGCCGGTCGGCTTGTACCTGCATCAGGGCGGACATGGTGGGAACCCGCCCGCCGACATGCTCAATCGTTGGTTCAGTCACTACCTGTACGGCGTGAACAATGGCGTGCCGGGAGATCAGTCGGCGTACATCGTGCAGGATGCCGCCGCCCAGGCCCCGATGGCGGCTGTCGTCGCGACAGCGTCGTCCGGAGCACCCGCGCCAAATCCGCGGTCGCGTGTCACGGCGTTGCCGACGCCCTTTGCGACGTTCCCGGTGCCTGGTACGCAGACCGTAACGCTGCACCCCACCGCCGGTGGACGCGGCATCGCGTCGCTGGCTTTCACGCCGGTTAGCACCGGCGCCGAGTCGCTCATCGACGACGTCGCGTTCAGCGGCAGCGCGCTCGCGAGTGCGTCGACGTCGAGCAATCGCCTGCTGTACGCGACGCCGGTGCTCACCGATACGGTGCACATCTCGGGCACGCCGCGCGTGACGCTGCGCATGGCCGCCAACGTGAAGGCGGCGAATCTCAGTGTATGGCTCGTGATGCTTCCCTACGACTCGGCGCGCGCCGGTTCCCAGAGCTACGTGGGCAACGTGTCGCATGGGTGGGCCGACCTGCAGAACGCAAAAGCGCTCACGAGGGGTGGCAACTATGCGTCGAAGAATCGCGGTAAGGCGCTCAAGGCCGGTGAGTATCGCGAGGTCACCTTCGATCTCGAACCCACCGACGAATTCATTCCCGCCGGCAAACAGCTCGCGGTGATGATCATGTCGAGCGACCGCGAATTCACGTTGTGGCCGAAGGCGGGGGCCGAGCTTTCGCTCGATCTTGCGAAGTCGACGTTCCATATTCCCGTGGTCGGCGGCGTCATTGCACTGCAGAACGCCGGGATGCGCTGACGCGACATGCCTCCATCCGCGCTCCGGCTTTCCGATGTGGTTGCGCTCCGCCGCCTCATCACCCGCGGCGGTGCCGAGCGCACCGGCCTGTTGCGCGCCGCCGCTCTGCGTCCCATTCGCGCCGCGAAGGCGCTGCGTGAGTGGCACGAGCTCCTCCTGTTCGTACTGGGCCACCCACGCGATCAGGAGGAGTGGGCGCTGGCGACGGACGCGCTGCAACGGGTGGCCACGCTGGCAGGTGAGTGGCGCGAGACGTCGCCGGAGCGGCACGAAGTACTGCTGAATTCCGGCATCGCCGGTGCTCCGGTCGAGGGCAACTTCTCGCTGACGCTTGTGCGCTGGCTGCTGCAGCAATGGCCCGACGGCGTGGTGCTGATGCAGGTCGATGCCCCACTCGACGAAGTGCGCGATATCCTGCGCACGCTGGTGCTGCCGGTGGAGCAGGAGCTGGTGGACTGGGACTTCGCCGACGCCGAGGCGTTGCTCACGTCGTTGTTCGGCCCCACGACACCCTCGTGGCTGCCGCGACTCGTTGCCCTGATCGATGCCCTGCCGGCCAACGAGCGTGTGCGGGCGCATCTGTTCGCGCGCCTGCGATTGTATGTCCGGGTTACCGGTTCGGGAACATCGTGCGATGTGATGTCGGCGCCTGCGAGTACGCCTGCGAGTACGCCTGCGAGTACGCATCCAGTGCGCGACAGCAGGTGGTTTCATCCCGACGGCATGCAGCGCGGCGTGGATGTGCCCGCACTGATGGCGCTGCCTCCGGTACGGGCGCAGCGACTTGGGGCAATCGCGGCTCAGCGCCTCATCGACCGTGCGCGCACGGTGTTGGCCACGATGGGACGCGAAACCGATCCCGTCACACATGCGAGCGCCGTGTCGCGCTTCGACATGGGGCGCGGACTCACCATCGCGCTATATGCGCTCGCCCCAGCGTATCGACTGGCGTTCGACAGCTATGTCGGATTTGTGGCATTCCGCAATGGCGCGCCACTCGCATATGGCGGCGCGTGGATCTTCCCTGGCCGATCGAAGATCGGCATCAACATCTTTCCCGCGCAACGCGGCGGCGAGTCGGCCTGGTTCTTCGCGCAGCTCCTGCGGCTCTACCACACGGAGTTCGGCGTCGATCGCTTCGAGGCTGAGAACTATCAACTGGGCTACGGGAATCCCGAGGGACTTCGCTCGGGCGCGTACTGGTTCTATTACCGACTGGGCTTCCGGCCCATGACGGCGCCGCTACAGCAACTTGCGGCGCGCGAGTTCAATCGCCTCGGCACACGCGTGGGCTACGAAGTGCCGAAGACGGTGTTGATCGAGCTCGTGGAGGCCGGACTCGAGCTGGCGTTGCGGAAAGTTTCGGGGCCGGTGCTGGATACCGCCGCGCTCACCGAAGCGGTGCAGCAGCACATTGTGCAGCGCTACGACGGCGATCGGGTGCGGGCGATGTCCAGCGCCCTGCGTCGGATTCGCGCGCTGTTGCGCGATGTCCCGAGCGATGTCCCGAGCGATGTCGTCGCCGAGCAGCTCGCCTTACGCCTTTGGGCGTTGCCGCTCGACCTGGTAGACGATCTCGAATCCTGGTCACCCGGTGCGCGGAAAAAGCTCGCACAGCTCGTGCGGACCAAGGGTGAGGCGAGCGAAACACGCCACCAGCGACTGCTGCGTGTACACCGACCGCTGCTGACCGGGTGGGCACGCGCGCTGCTCCCGGCAGGCGAGTCGGGAATTACGTGAGCGGCTTGGGCGTGGTGCGCCCCACGATGATCGTGATGTTATCGGTGCCCCCGCCGTCGAGTGCCTCCTGCAGCAACTGCTCAGCCGCCTGCTTGGCACTGGTCATCGAGCCCAGGATCTCGGCGATGCGCGCATCGGTGACGTGCTTCGTGAGTCCATCCGAGCAGATCAGATGCACGTTGTGCCACGCGGCATCGAGGCGCGTGACCACGGGCATCGTCTTGTCGGAACCGATGGCACTGGACAGTACATGCGCCATCGGCGAGTTACTCGCCTTACTGGGCGACAGGATTCCGTCGTCTACGAGATCCTGTGCCATCGTTTGATCGCGCGTGATCTGGGACAGCACGCCTTCGCGCCACACGTAGTAGCGCGAGTCACCGACCTGTAGCAGGTAGTAGGTGGGCCACACGCCGATATACAGCGTGAGCGTGGTTGCCATCGTCCCACGAAGCTGCTGCTCGTCGCGTCGCGCACGGACCGCATTGTGCGCCTTCATCACCGCGGATTGGAGCAGGTCGATGAACTCAGCCGTGTCGGCCTTGGCGCCGTAGTACACCGTTACGCTGCCGTCTACGTAGCGCATGAGCGACTCCAGAGCGATGGCACTGGCTTCGGCCCCGCCCACGCCACCACCGACGCCATCGGCGACCATGGCCACGTATGCGAGTCGCTGCTCTCCTTGCGGAAAGTGCTCCTCGATGCTCGGCAGGCTCGTAGAGAGGACGTTGATACGCTTGTGAAACGTGGCCATCAGGTAGTGATCCTGATTTTCCTTCCGCAGCTTACCGGTGTGCGAGAGGCCGAACACGTCCATTTCGTCGTCGCGCGGCTTGCGCGCGGGATCTTCGCTTTCGCTCATAGCAGTGGGAGGCAGGTCATCGCCTAGCATAGCGCGCACAACGGGCTATGGCGAGCGGTCAGCGGGCGTGGATCGCGCCTTTCTCTGCTGGATGGGACAGATCGGCTTGTCGGGGGGACGAGGCGACGGGCTGAGCCGGTCTCCGGTGTCAGTCGAAAGTCTGTCGGGCGGACCACGACAGAACGGGCGCGAGCACCCGACAGACGGCCGCGCAGGAGTGGACTACAGTATCGCGGGGCCGCGTTCCGGCAGATGCTGCCGCGACCCCCCGGTTTGCTGCTCAATGCAGCAGTTCCACTTCGACGAAGGCGGCGAAGACGCGATCCAGTTCGATTCGCATGCCGTCATCGCGTCGGAGCAGTACGCTGCGATTGGTGCAACATTCACAGCGCATCACCACCCCCGGCTGAATGCCGACGGACGAGCAATGATCCCGGACAATTTCAAACAAGACCGCACCGACAGCGACGCGCTCACCGACGTGGATGTCGATCAGCGAACGGGCGGCGTCAATCACTGGAGTGGCGAGCATCATGCGCTCCTCGTCGAACGGATGAGTGGGGGAAGGTGGTGCGTGCAGGCGGTGCGTCATGCATCGCCGCCGCATTGCGTCGGCCGCGTGGCGATAAGTGCGCCAATCGGGACGCCGCCAACAGTCATGGAACGCCGGACACGACGCGGCGCGAATCCCCGACACCTCATCACGCGACCTGTCACCACGCGATACGCCGTCAGGCGAGCGGGGGTGCGTATATGACGGAACCGTCCGCGAAGCCTCCGGGGGGAGCGCCATCGAAGCCGTCAGCAGCGCGTGTCGCGCCGTGGCTGCTGCCGCTCGCGATTCTCTGGATCGTCATGCTCGCACGATCATGCGGTGACCCATCGGTCAAGACCGTGCCGTACAGCACATTCCTGCAGATGGTCGATTCGGGTCGCGTCACCGAGGTGCTGGTCAGTGAGTCGGAGGTCCAAGCAAAGCTCCGCGTGCCGGACAGCGCGAAGGTGAAGGCGATTACGTCGGTTCGCGTCGATCCCGCACTCGTCGCAGCCTTGCGTGCCCGACAAATCACCGTGACTGGCCAGGCGTCCGCCGGTTGGCTGCAGAGCTTGATGGGCTGGCTCCTCCCGCTCGCGCTCATGATCGCCCTGTGGACGTGGATAGGACGCCGATTCATGGGGCAGCAGACCGGTGGCGCGCTCAACTTCGGACGCAGCGGTGCGACCATTTTCGCCGAGAAATCGGTGAACGTGACCTTCGACAGCGTGGCCGGGGTCGATGAGGCCAAAGCCGAGCTGCGTGAGATCGTGGCGTTCCTGAAGGATCCCAGCGCGTTCGGACGGCTCGGCGCACGCATCCCCAAAGGCGTGCTGCTGGTCGGACCGCCTGGCACCGGAAAGACGCTCCTGGCGCGAGCCGTCGCCGGCGAGAGCGGCGTTCCGTTCTTCTCAATCAACGGATCGGAATTCGTGGAGATGTTTGTCGGGATCGGCGCCGCGCGGGTTCGCGACCTCTTCACTCAGGCACGCAAGCAGGCGCCCTGTATTGTGTTCATCGACGAGATCGATGCGTTGGGACGCGCGCGCGGCACCTCCATGATCAGCGGCGCCAATGACGAGAAGGAGCAGACGCTCAATCAACTGCTTGCCGAACTCGACGGTTTCTCACCGGATTCGCGAGTCATCGTGCTCGCCGCAACCAATCGGCCGGAGATTCTCGACCCTGCGCTGTTGCGTGCTGGACGGTTCGATCGGCAGGTGCTCGTGGACCGACCCGACCGCGCGGGGCGCGCACAGATCCTGCGCGTACACGTGAAGGGGATCACGCTCGATCCGTCGCTGCAGCTCGAAGCGGTCGCGGCGCTCACGCCAGGCTTTACGGGTGCGGATCTGGCCAACCTTGTCAACGAAGCCGCGCTCATAGCCACCCGGCGCGGCGCCACCTCCGTGACGATCGACGACTTTACCGCCGCCGTGGAGCGTATCGTCGCTGGTCTCGCGACGCGCAGTCGTATTCTCAGCAAGCAAGAGCGCACCATCACGTCGTATCACGAGATGGGACACGCGCTGGTCGCCATGGCGATTCCGGGAAGCGACCCCGTGCACAAGGTCACGATCGTACCGCACGGCCTTGGCGCGCTTGGCTTCACGCTGCAGCGCCCGATCGAAGATCGATACATCGCTACGCGACGTGAACTGGAGGGCCGCCTCGCCGTGATGCTCGGCGGACGCGCGGCTGAACTCGTGGTGTTTCACGAGCTGTCCACCGGCGCCACCGATGATCTGGTAAAGGCCACAGAACTCGCCCGTGACATGGTCATGCGGTACGGGATGGACGAAACCGTGGGGCATGTGGCGTATGGCTCGTCGAGCGGACTTCTGCCCGGAAGCGCGCGCCTCATCGCCCCCGAATCCCGACTGTTCAGCGAATCGACCGCTCGGGAAATCGAGATGGCTGTGCGGGCGAACGTGGCCCGCGCGCTCGAGCGATCCATGCAAATCCTGACCACCAACCGTGCCGCTCTCGAGGAGGGGGCACAGCGATTGCTGATAGAGGAAACGCTGGTCGGTGAACAGTTGCCCGCCGTGGTCATGCCGACCGAACCGCGCAGTTCCGCCGTTGCCTGAGTGCCGCCGTCGGAGTGCACGCTGCTTGCGCACGTGGCCTCCTCCGATGAAACCCGTACGCAGTCATCCGAGGTAGCTATGTCTCACCAACCGCCACACGCCGGACTCACCCGCGGGTACTTCCCGCGATACAGCGCGGAGCCCTTGATGTTCGACAACGGCGTCGTTGGCCACCCGGCCGGCTCGACAAGTGTGCCGATCAGCGGCACGGTGGTGCGCACCGACGAGGAGTTGACGCGCATCGCCCAACAAGCCCTGCTGGAGGAACCCGGCGTTCCCCCTGGCATCACGATGCACGTCGCCAACGGCCATCTCACGCTTGACGGGTGCGTGCAGACGTTCTATCAGCGTGCCGGCGCCGAGCGAGCGCTCCGCTTTGTAGACGGCGTGCACTCCATCGACAATCGTATCACGGTCAAGCCGCTCGTCTCAGCCTCGAACATCAAGCTGCACATCTTCGAACAACTGCAAGCCGAAGTGCTCACTGAGGCGCACGGTATCGAAGTGCACGTGCAGGATGGACACGTCACGATCAGCGGTACGGCGCGGTCGATGGCCGAGCGCCGCTGCGTCGAAGACAGCGTGCGGTCGGCGCCGGGGGTGCAGACGGTCGATAATCAACTGCGGGTGATGAACTAGCGGACCGGACGGAAAATGTGCGCGACTACCGGCGAATCATCGTATTGTCCAGTAACTGCTGCCGGACGGCGGTCGCTTGGCCCGCGCGCTCCAGTGCTGCCCACAGTCGCGCTACCGTCTCGTCGTCTACCAAGCCCGCCGGCGAACCACCGACGGCGGGCGTGCCCATCTTCTCACTCGTGCGGAACGCATCCACGGCGGCCACGGTCTCGGCCGTGAACAGCGTCGCCTCGGGGCCGCGCGCTGGGACCGTTTCGCCGCGCTTGTAAAAGCCGAGCGCGTTCAGCATCACCTTGAGCTGATACACGTCGCCGCCGGAGAACTGCTCGAGCGTGCGGTAGCCGAGTGTCTGCGAGACGGCATCGTAAATGCGACGGAGCTCGCCCACCGGATCGGCGTTTTCGCACACGTTGATGTTCGCCGTCTGGCCATCACTGCGTCGAGACATACCCGGACGTGAATCGGCGACGACGACCGCGGCCGAGGTACGTAGTCCATGTCGCTTGTCACCGCCCAGCACGAAACCGGCGTTGAGCGCGGTGATAAGGCGGTCGGCGAGATGGTACGGCGTACCTTCGCTGGCCTCAAAGCTCCGGGCGACGGCCTCGATGACCTCGGGGCCGACCAGAATATTCCCTTGCGTCACATAGTTCTTGCCGGCACGCTGGCCCGCCCACGCATTCGGA
>JBBQAK010000354.1:0-4286 GCA_038316215.1 Gemmatimonadales bacterium
TCCCGAGCGGGGCGATGATGTCGCAGATACGGGTCGACACTTCGCCGTTGCTCCGCTCGAGGCGGATGCGTTCGTCGGGGTACTTCGCGGTCAGGTTGTCGAAGGCGCTACGCAATTTCGACTGCTCAGGGTCACCACCGTTGATGCGCTCCACCTTGAGGAGCGCGAGATAGCGTTCCCACTCTTTGGGCGGGCGGACTTCCCCCATCACCGTATCACCGGTGCGGAGGTCGAAGCGCTTCACCTGCGAAGGGGAGACGTAGATGTCGTCCGGGCCGTGCAAATAATTGAAGTCCTGCGACCGGAGAAAGCCGTAGCCTTCCGGGAGCACTTCGAGGACGCCTTCACCGTACAGCGTCGTTTCGGCATCGAGCAACGCTTGCTCGATACGGAAGATCAACTCCTGCTTACGAAGGCCGCTGGTACTCGTGACGTGCAATGACGCGGCCAGCGTCAGGAGTTCAGGAACAGACTTCCGCTTCAGCTCGGCTACGTGCACAAGGCATGGGAAACGAGAGTGACCGCAGGCCGAACGGACGCGCATGGCAGGACTCGAACCTGCGACCTTCTGCTCCGGAGGCAGACGCTCTATCCAACTGAGCTACACGCGCAACGCCAGATTGGGGCATTCCCGAAGGAACACCGTTCATCGGCTAGACGGAACAAGCTAATGGGCCTACAACGACTGGGGCAAGGAAGCATCGACGTGAGGGCGTTGGTCCAGCTCACCCCGAAACGCCCGCACGGCCTCCGTGAACACGCCGCGGACCCGTAACTGCGTGATGTTGACCGTGGTGTAGCGCCGGAGCGCTGTCCCCAGGTTACCGCCGTCATGGAAATCGAGCTGCGCAGCCACTGAATCGAGTGTGTGCCCCGGCTCGTCGAGCAGCGCGGCGGCCACAAGCAGTCGGCACCAAGTCAGGAACGGGCGGAGCGCCGGTAGCTGTGCCTCGGTCAGGCGATTCTGCAGCGTACGGCGCGACAAGCCGAACACGGCGGCCACCCCGTCGCGGTCGAGGTGTTCGTCCGAGTGCTCAAGGGCATATGAGAGGAGCGGATGCAGACGCGCCGGCACGACGTCCGCTAGCTCATCGAGAATGCGGAAGCTGATGGCCCGTTGCGTGGCCGACGCCACGATGCGGGCAAAGACGTGGCGGAGTTCGTCGAAGTCATGCCGTACGAGGTCCTGGACGCCGGCCCGCGCGATCTCGAGCAGCACGTGTGACTCGATGGTCCGTACGTCGCACCAGGCTACGACCGGATGCTTGGGGAAATCTTCGCGCAATCGGCGCAGGGCCAGTAGGGCGGCAGCGTTCGACCCGCCTCCGGCTTCCACCACCGTCAGGGCCACACGGCCGCTGCTCACGGCCATGAGCAGCTCGATATCATCGGCACACGGCACGACCACCGCTCCGCGAGGAACGATGTTGCGAAGTCGGTCAATCGTGGGGGAGGACGAGGGGATCCATCCGATGCCGAGGTGCGAGGTCACGTCCGTATAGACCGTGAACTGGTGGAGCGACGAGCGAAAAAGTCGTTGCCCACCGTGTCCGGTGATTGCCCATCGTGACGAGGTGGCCGAGAAAGGGAGCGCCTATCACTGGGTATCCCCTTTTTGGAGTCCTTTGTGATCATATCCCGCGCGCTGGAATCCCGTCGCCTGCTGTTGGTTGCCCTGCTTACCATCGCTCCGCTGATTGCGGCGTGCCATGCGCCGACGGGCACCGACAACGAGGACCCGACCACACCGCCGCCGGCCGATACGACACGTCGCGATGTGAAGCCATGGGGCTGATGCGAGAAGGTCACCGTTTATCGAAGCGCGGCGAGTCGCTCGATCCCAACCCGAAGGGCTCGCTGCCGGACGCGCGGAACGACGTGGACGGCCAGATCCTGAGGCGGCGCGCCACGGCTCCAACTGGCCATCAGCTCGTCGGCGCGAAACACGTACTCGTGATAGCCGAAGCGAACGGCCAAGTTGCGGCCGGCCTGCAGTGTCACGCGCGCGCCGTCGAGATCGTTGATTTCGTGGAGCGCGCCCGCGCTGTAGATGAGGACCTGAGCGGCGTCATGCGCTTGGTTGGCGTCGCGGACCGCGCGTTCGATCGCCTCGCGAGTCGTCGCCACCACCTCGAATTGTTTGAGGCGAGCCGCGGCCCGAATAACGCCGCCCAAGAAGACCAGCTGCAAGCGCGGTACGCTGATCCGGTCAAGAGCGTGCGTAAACCCGCGCATGGCCGGCTCAGGAAACCCGGCATGGAGCGCCACGACCGATAGCTCGTAGAGCGCGATGTACCGCATCTCCGAATCCTCGGCGCTCGCGTCGTGCAGCTGCCAGCCGTACAGCAGGGCATCACCCAGTTGCTGGCGATTGATGGCCAGCGTGATGAGACCTTGGCACGCCATGACGTAGGCGCCACCTCCGGGCACGGCGAGATTCAGCGCTTTGCGATAGCTCGCCTCCGCTGCTGGCAGATTCCCCCGCATATCACTCAACAGCGCGCGCCCGATGTGACCGCGCGCCGCCAGTGGCGCATCACGTTCACGAGTGGAGCGGGACACCACTCGGTCATAACAGTCCTGAGCGGCCGCGAAGTCGTTCATCTGCCGCGCGATACGCCCCAGATGCAGCGTGGCTAGCGTAGCCGTGACCGCATCGGCCTGGGCGGTGAGACGACAGACCGCGGCCACCGTGGTAAACGCCAACTCGTAGCACCCGGCGATCTCCATCGCCTCGGCCGCCACGCGAAAGCGCTCGGCGAGCTGCGGGATGGCGACCGTCGGTGCGGGCAATGCGTCGTGCACCATTGACGGACGCTGGTCGGCGAACTCGGCCAGCAACGCCGTGGACTGCGCCATCGCCGGTTCAGACAGCGCGGCGCCACTCGCGGACAGCACATCGGCCGACTGTGCGACCGACAACCATGACACCAGTTGCGCGCCAAGGTCGACGCCACGGTCGGTGGCACCGCTAGCGTCGACCGCAAAAGCCTGCAGAGGAGAAAGTGGCTTACGCATAGAGTTCCGGAATACGTGGCAATGTAAGGAACATTACTGCCAATGCATTAATCCGCATGATTTCACGCATTACGTGGCGTCGGCCCCAACCAGCGGGCGACTAGGTGGCGCGTGTCCATTCGGACTCGAGCTGGGAAAGGGTATTGATCATCTGCCGCAGTGCGCGTACGCGGCGCAGCCGCGCCGCGTGGCGTTCCACGTGGTTCGGCGCTTGCTCGGTATCCGCGATCGCGGCATCGAGGTCGGCGGTAATGGCGCGAAGGTCGCGGACAATACGCAGCGTCGGATCACTCGTTTCGGAGAGTGAGTCGAGGACGGCCATGAGCGCTCGCGGCATAATCATGCCGCAACATGTCATGGTGCTTACGAAAACAACCGGACACGGTGGGCAACGATCGGACACGGTGGGCAACGAGTTTGCGGAAATCACGATTTTCTCGAAAATGGAGTGCGCGATGAGGCGCTGATCGACAGCGTCGCCATCGTAGAAACAGACAGCGTGTTCGTGGGACGGCCGAATGCCATCGCGGTCGACGACGGCGAGCAGCGCCGCTTGGCCTTCTTCGATCGGGCATCGATGGAAGCACGGGGGTCGTTCGCGATCGGCGGGTTCAATACGTCGATCCGAGGGTGGCGCAACGGGCTGGTGGTGGGCGCGCTGATGGCCGATAGCGGCACCGCGTTCGCACTGGTACGCGATACCGTGAGCGCGCCAGCGCGTGGCGGATCGGTGCCGCGCATCTATACAGAGCATCCGCCCATCGCGCAGGCGTTCGGAGCGGTGGAGCTGGCGCGCGACGACAGCGTAGTGGTGGGCGTGTTCGAAGCGGCGGGCAGGATGTATCGCTGGCATCTGGGGTCAAGCGCTATCGACTCCGTCACGCTCGACGCGGGCGGCGGGCCGAATGCAAAACGCGGCGCAAAACCTGACGTGATGTTAGAGCTACTGCGAGATCCGTCGAAAGCATCAACGCTTGCTTTCACCTGGTCATTCCCCATGCTGGTGGGCGTGCTTTCAAACGATCGGTCGGCGCTTGTTACGTACGACCCCACCTTGCGAAGTAGCAACTTTACCGGTCCCGCGCACGTGCAGGTGGTGGACTGGCGCAGGCGGAAGAGTTGTGGTGAACTGCAGCTCCCGGTGTCGGCCGAGATCCCCGGGCGCTATGCGCTGCGCGGTGATACGTTGATCGCGTTGGTGCAGCATGCGGATGGTGATGCAACGAGCACGTGGATCGTGCGGTGGGTAATCGGAGCGGGGCGCTGTA
>JBBQAK010000116.1:0-9649 GCA_038316215.1 Gemmatimonadales bacterium
TAGGGACAAAGACCGCGAGTTCGTAACCATTCTGCTGGGGGAGAGGGCCATTGATGGCGCGACGCTTCTTGAACGAATCGCAACACTGCCGGTCAGCGAGGAGGATCGGCAGAATCGGGCGCGTTGGGTGCGATTCACGATGGAGGATTTGGGACTCGTAGATTGATGGTCAGCGCTTGGGCTCCGATCATGGCATCGCCACATCACACATCACCGCGCCAGAACGCCCTCAGTCCACAACGATTGGCGGCAGGCAGGCCCGTCGAGAGCCCGCCGAGGTCGACGTACGACGCCAGATGGCACGGTGCGTGCGGCACACAATCGCCGCCGCGGTGGCCCATCGCTGGACTCCGCGCCTCATTGGCGCGACGATGAACGCCGTTGCGACCGACCGAACGGCCGCGGCACGGCGTGCGCCACGCCTTTCGTGATCGACCAAGGCAGGAGTCACAATGTCACCTGCGCCAAAAACCGTCCCCGTCGTCTCCATCGTCGGGAAGAGTGACTCAGGCAAGACCACCTTCCTGGAGAAGCTCATCTCTGAGCTCTCGGGCCGAGGCGTGCGCGTTGCCACCGCCAAGCACCACATCCACGACTACGACATCGACGTCCCCGGCAAAGACTCGTGGCGCCACGCGCGCGCCGGTGCGATGGCGACCATGGTCTCCTCGCCCGACAAGTTCGCGCTCATCGAGCGGGTCGAGCGCGAGTTCACGCTGCCCGAGCTCGCACGCATTGCCGCCGACGCCGGCTGCGACCTTCTGCTGACCGAAGGCTACAAGCGCGAAGCCACCGTGCGCGTCGAGATAGCCCGCCGAGAACGCAGCGACGAGCTGCTCTCCTCGGCGAGTGAGCTCATCGGCGTCGTCACCGACATGCCCGAGATCGTCCCCGACGGCGTCGCTGCCTTCGACCTCGACGACGCATCCGGCGTGGCCGACCACATCCAGATGCGATTTCTTTCGAGCGAAGGCGACCGCTAGTGGCCATCGACTCCCACGGCCGCCGCATCGACTACCTGCGCATCAGCCTCACCGACCGCTGCAACCTGCGCTGCGTCTACTGCATGCCCGCCGAGGGCGTCGCGTGGAAGCCGCATCACGAGATGCTGACCTTCGAGGAGATCGAGCGCTTCGCCGCGATTGCCGTCTCCGAGGGCATCAGCAAGATCCGGCTGACCGGCGGCGAGCCGCTCGTACGCCACGGCGTCGTCGATCACGTCCGCCGGCTTCACGAAATCCCGGGCATCGACTCCATCGCGCTGACCACCAACGCGGTGCTGCTCCCCAAGTACGCGGCGGCGCTCCGCGAAGCCGGTCTCTCCCGCGTCAACATCAGCCTCGACTCGCTCGATCCGGCGGTCTACGCGCGCATCACGCGCGGCGGCGCGCTGGCCGATGCGACTGCCGGCCTCGACGCCGCGTTCGAATACGGTTTCGCGCCGGTCAAGCTCAACGTCGTCGTCGTGCGCTCGCTCGACCAAGACCTGCTCGGCTTCGCGAAGCTCACGCTCGACCGCCCGCTCCACGTGCGCTTCATCGAGTACATGCCGGTCGGCGACGCCGAGGAGGGCGCCGGCTGCCACTCCGACATCGGCACCGTCGACAGTGAGGGCTGGACCCGCGCCGACACCGTCCCCAGCGACGAGGTCATCGCCCGCATCTCCGCCGAGGGCCTCGCTGCTGGTATCGGCGAACTAGCGGGGGTCTCGCGCTCCGATGCGCCCGGCGGTTGGGGACCGGCGAGCTACTATCGCTTGCCCGGCGCGCCTGGCACCGTCGGCGTCATCTCGCCGCTTTCGCACCACTTCTGCGCCGAGTGCAACCGCCTGCGCCTCACCGCCGACGGCCGCCTGCGCCCGTGCCTGTTCTCGGACAACGAGCTCGATGTGCGAACCGTCCTGCGTACGGGTACCGACCAAGAGGTACGAGAGGTCGTCCGCATCGCGCTCGCGACCAAGCCCGAGAGCCACGACATGCGCGTCGGCACCGTGCGCCGCATGTCCCAGATCGGAGGATGACCGATGCCCGCCGAGAACCCCGCCGACAACCCCGCTGCGACCCTCGCCGCAACTCCCGCTGCGCACGCGCCCGCGACTCCGCCCAGGCTCACGCACCTGGACGACTCCGGCGCCGCGCGCATGGTCGATGTCGCCGACAAGCCCGTCACCCACCGCATCGCAGTCGCTGGAGCCTTTGTCGAGATGGCTCCGAGCACGCTCGACCTGATCGAGTCCGGCGACGCGCCCAAGGGCGACGTGCTCGCCACCGCACGCATCGCCGGCATCATGGCCGCCAAGCGCACCGCCGACCTCATCCCCATGTGCCACCCGCTCCCCATCACCCACGCGGCCATCGAGCTGGCCGCCGAGCGCGGCGTCCGCACCGGCGTCCGTATCACCGCCACGGTTGAGACCGACGGCAAGACCGGCATCGAAATGGAAGCGCTCACCGCAGCCGCTGTGGCCGGGTTGACGCTGTACGATATGTGCAAGGCCGTCGATCGTGGCATGGTCGTGAGCGATGTGAAGCTGGCGCGCAAGGAAGGCGGCGCGTCCGGCACCTGGATTCGCAAGGAGGAGTTCCGATGACAACAGACAGCACCGGCAATTCGCTCGGCACCGGCGCTCTTCCCGGCCCCGGCACCGTGACCTCTGTGAACCTCTCGGCGAAGAAGACGATGCGCAAGACCCCCGGCACGGAGGGCACCCTCGTCCTCGACCGCGGCTTCGAAGGCGACGCGCACGCCGGCGACTGGCACCGCCAGGTCTCGCTGCTGGCCTCCGAGTCCATCGGCACCATGCAGGCCAAGGGCCTCGACGTCGATGCCGGCGACTTCGCCGAGAACATCACCACCAGGGACTTCGACCTGCTCGCGCTGCCCGTCGGCAGCGTCATCAAGGTGGGGGAGTCGGCGGTGCTCGAGATCAGCCAGATCGGCAAGGTCTGTCACACCAAATGCGCCATCTACTATCAGGCCGGCGATTGCGTCATGCCGCGCGAAGGCGTCTTCGCCGTCGTTCGAGAGCCCGGCGACGTGCGCGTCGGCGACGCCGTCGTGACCGTCTCGCTCGGCGACGGCACCTGCGACCGCACCCCGCCCGAGGCCATCGCTGAGTTCGAGCGCGAGCGCGCCGCCGAAGCCGCTGCCCTTGCCGAAGCCGCTGCCCGCGCCAAGGCCGCCGCCCCATCCCAGACCGAGGAGTGACCGCCGTCGTGCCGGGCCTCAAGGTCGCCATCCTCACCTGCTCGGACACGCGCACTGAGGCCGACGACACCGCCGGCCGCGCGCTCATGGAGCTCGCCGTCGCTGACGGTCACGCCGTCGTCGCCTACGAGGTGGCCCCCGACAACCGTGCCGTCATCGCCGAGACGCTCATCCGCATGGCCGACGAGGAAGGCGCCGACGTCATCCTCACCTGCGGCGGCACCGGCTTAAGCCCCCGCGACGTCACTCCCGAGGCCACCCGCGACGTGAGCGAGCGCCTCGTCCCTGGCATCGCCGAGTACCTGCGCGCCGAGTCGCTGCGCATCACCCCGCGCGCCATACTTTCGCGCGCGACTGCGGTACAGCGCGGCACCACGCTCATCATCAACTTCCCCGGTTCCGAGAAGGCCGCGCGCGAGTCATACGGCTTCATCGCGCCCCAGCTCGACCACGCCGCCAAGATGGCGGCCGGCGGCGGGCACGGCTGACGCGAATGCCCCGGACTCCGCCGCCAACCTCGCCAGCCACACCGCCGCCGATCATCTACCTCGACCACGGCGCGACCTCGTGGCCCAAGCCGCCGGAGGTCGTCTCGGCAGTCACCGAGGCGCTGACTGTCTACGGCGGCAACCCCGGCCGCGGCGCCTACAGAATGGCCATGGCAACCTCGCGCCTCATCCACGAGTCCCGTCGCGACGTCGCCGCGTTTCTCGGCGTACCCGACGCCCATGACCTGCTCTTTTCCCCCGGATGCACTGAGGCACTCAACCTCGTCTTGCGCGGCCTGCTCCGCCCCGGCGACCGCGTCGTTGCGTGCTCGATGGAGCACAACGCCGTCGCCCGTCCGCTTTTCGACCTCGCACAGCTCGGCGTCGATCTCGTACTCGTGGACGCCGACCCCACCGGCACCGTCATCGCCGAGGAGGTCGAGGCCACTGTCGCGCTCGCCAAGACCCGCGCCGTCGTCTGCCAGCACGCCAGCAACCTCACCGGCGCAATCCAGCCGGTCGCCGACCTCGCCGATATCGCGCACGCCGCGGGTGCGCTCATGCTCGTCGACGGCGCCCAAGCCGGTGGCCACCTGCCGATCGACCTGGGCAGCCTCGCCGCTGACGCGTGGGCCTGTTCCGGCCACAAGGGCCTGCTCGGCCCGCAGGGTGTGGGCGTCCTCTACCTCGCCCCCGACTGCGACCCCGAGCCGCTTGTGACCGGCGGCACCGGCGGCGGTTCGAGCGCCGATGAGGCCGCGCCGCTCGTGCGCCCCGACCGCTACGAAGCTGGCACCCCCAATACCCCCGGCATCGCCGGTCTCGGCGCCGCAGTCCGATTCCTCGCGCCCCGCGCCGACGCCTTCCGCGCCGAGGAACGCCGCCTCAGCCGCCGCCTCCACGAGGGCGTCCTCGGCATCCCCGGCTTCTCAGTGCTCGGCCCCGAGCCCAACCTCCCGCGCGTCCCGATCGTCTCGGTCGTCCACGACACCATCGACGCCGACCGCCTGGCCTTCGCGCTCGACAAGCGCTTCGGCATCGCCGCCCGCGCGGGGCTTCACTGCGCGCCGTGGGCACACCGCACCGTCGGCACGCTCGACACCGGCGCGCTGCGTTTTGGCATCGGCTACGCCAACACCGAAGCGGACATCGACGACGCCCTCGCTGCCCTTGCCATGCTCGCGCACGAGCGCTCGTGACGCGCACGCCCCGCGTCTTCGCCGTGCTCGGCTTCGCGTCTACGCACGACGCCCTCGACGCCGAAACGCTTTTAGGAGACCTCGGCATCGGCGTCGTGCCGATCCCAGCCCCCAAGACCATCGGCGCGCGCTGCGGAATCGCACTGCGCATCGAACTCGCCGACGAGTACCGAGCGGCAGGCTACCTGGAAGCTGCCAGCATCGAAGTGGTGGCGCGCGTTCACACCGAGGACGTCTGACTCACGCGGCGAGCGGCGCCCATTCCCCCGCGATTGCCTCAAGAGAAGCCCACATCAAGACGGATTCGTGGCTTCACGACAAGAGGCACTCAAACCGGCCCATACCGAATCAATCGGCGAAGCTTGTGCGACCGCATTGCGGGAGAGCGTTCGTTCGGCCAACCCACCCAGCCCCAGCCCCAGCCCCAGTCTCGTCCGACCGGCGCGTGACAGATGACAGCACGCTGCGCTAGAATCACACCAATATGGTTCCAATATGGTGGGAGCGGATCATGGCGACGACTCTGACGTTGAAGAACATCCCGGATGAGGTGTACACAAGGCTTAGAGCGGCAGCCGGAGTACACCGGCGCAGCCTCAACAGTGAGGCGATTGTGTGTCTTGAGATGGTGCTGTTGCCGACCAGGATGCCGGTAGGCGAACGGCTTGCGCGTGCTCGCCAGCTGCGAGAGGGCTTGAGCCCGACGGAGTTTCAGTCGCGTGACATCGACGCCATCAAGAGGGAAGGACGTCCATGATCGTCGTGGACTCGAACGTAGTCGCCTATATTTACCTCCCGGGAGAGCACACGCCGGTGGCCGAAGCTCTGCTCGAAGCGGATCCCGAGTGGGCTGTGCCCATCCTTTGGCGAAGTGAATTCAGAAACATCCTGGCCGGATACATGAGGCGAGAAAGCCTGACGTTCGAGCAAGCGCAGGGCCTCCAGAGTGAAGCGGAGGCGCTGCTCAACGGAAGCGAATACGAAGTGGACTCGCTGAGCGTCCTAGAGCTGGTGCGAGACAGCGAGTGCTCCGCCTACGACTGCGAGTTCGTCGCGCTGGCGATGAGGCTGGGCGTGAAACTGGTGACGATGGATCGCAAGGTGTTGCAAGCGTTCCCTGACGTGGCGGTGGCGCTCAGCGGGGACTGAGCCGACAGCGCTGGCCGTATTCGCCCGCTTCCCTGCGCGCTCTCCGCCCCGGTTTCGTTGACACTCCCTCTGGTCGCCCTTAGACTGCGTGTAACTGTTGTTACAAGCCCGATGGACGTTCCCATCGCACGCGCCGGCATTCGCGTGAGGCAAGTTCCACTCGTCCCCAAGGCCGATCCAGCCATGCCAGCCGACTGGCGCGGCCCAAGTAGGGAGTAGGGGTTGTCAGTTGCTAGGACTGACGCAGCTCAACGTATGGATCGATGTGGTGTTCACGCTTCTCTACAGCGTGATCGTCATCGCTCTGTGCGGACACTTCCTGGGCAACATCCTCACTGGTAGGGCGAAGCGCCGTTTCGTAGGCTGGGAGTGGCCGCATCACGAAGGCGGGCCCATACCCGCAGCTCCCAAGCTGATGCACTTTCAGCACGTCGCCGCTATGATCGCCCTGGGGGTCTCGGGCATGTACATCCGCTTCCCGTTCTACAACGGTGGCCGAAGCGTGATGCGCTGGGTCCACTACGTTGCCATGGTCATCGTCATCACCAACCTCGTCGTGCGCCTGTGGTACGCCTTCTCTTCCAAGCGCCGAGACTACCGAGAGTTCGTCATCACCAAGCGCGACATCACCACCGCGCCCAAGGTCATCCTCTACTACATATTTGTGAAGCCTTCCAAGCCCCACCTCGGCAAATACAACGTCATGCAGAAGTCGACGTACATCATCTTCGTCCCGCTGCTCATCATCCAGGCGATCTCGGGTCTTGCGTTGCTGACCTACACGGTTCCGTTCACCCAAACCGTCACGTTCTTCGGCCATGCGGGCGTGACCGGGCGCGACGTGATAGTGGGTTGGTGGGCAGGGGCGTGGCTGGGTTCGACAGACCTTGCTGGTTGGTACGCGCGCACGATTCACTATGTAGTCAACTGGCTGTTCATCGTACTGACGACCATTCACGTGTATCTTTCAGTCACGGAGGACTTTCCAGCCTTCCTGGACTTCTTTGGCCTGAGTTTCGTTGTGAAGAAGGAAGAAGAGGACCACCACGTCGAACTTGGCTACGACAAAACTCCTTCCGTCGCCGGATCTGAGCATCACTAGTCGACCGCCAGCCCGCGCCAACTGTTCGTGAGAGAGACCCGCGGATGCGTTTTCGCACAGCCATAGTCGTTGCATTCGTAGCAGCATCGCTCGCGCTGCCGACTTTTGCGTACGCCATCGACTACCCTGAGGCCCCGCCGCCTCCCGTGCCTCCGCCTCCCCCCACGGCCGCCCAACTCGAGGCGAACGCCGCAGCAGCTGCGGCCGAGGCCGCTGCGCATCCCAGGCAGAACCGCCTCGGCCTCACATCGCCTACCTACGTCCCGCCCGGCTTGAACGCCGCAGGCATCTACACGACGCCCCTTCCGCCCGGGGCCAAGGAGTCAACCGCCACCTACAATCTCGACTGGACCATCGGCGTCGCCGGCAAGTCCGGCTGTCTGGTCTGCCACGGTGATCGGAACCTGGTCCGGATCGTCAACGGCAAGGTGAAGAGTCTCTACGTGGACGCCGCCATCATCGACGAGTCGGCTCACGCTAAGACCCTCTGTACCGACTGCCACGTCGACTTCGCCTTCAAGACCCCGCATCCCACCACGGTCGTCGGAGAAGGATGGCGGGTCCTCGCCAAGAGCGCCTGCAAGAACTGCCACCGCCCGCAGTTCCTCGAGTGGGCCAACAGCGCGCACTCCACCGCCGGGAGTCCGGCCCCCACGGGCACCGCGGACGCCACCACCACGGTGGGCGCGCCGGACTCCTCGGCACCGGGCAAGCCCCGTCCGCTCTGCGGCGACTGCCACGGTGGCCATGCCATCCGCAGCAAGACCGACACCGCCGCTGCACAGGCAATCCACACCTCGGCGCTCGAAATGTGCGGCCAGTGTCATACCGACGCGGCGTCGTCTTACTCGGACTACTACCACGGCGCGGCCTATCGCCGAGGAGCCAAAGATGCCCCGGCGTGCTGGCAGTGTCATAATTCGCACCTGATCCTGCCGTCGGCCAATCGCCTCTCGTGGAGCAACCAGGACAATCTGGCAACAACGTGCGGCCAGTGTCACAAGAGCGGCGCGCTCAACGACCAGTACACGTCGTACGCGAAACTGGTCCACCGCAAAGAAGCGGTCCTCAGTGAGAACCCGGTGTACGCTGTTGCCCATTCTGCCAGACAGGCGATCAGCAACGTGTTCTATAAGGTAGGCCAGGTATTCAGAAGCGGCGGTTCGTAAAGGTGACGGGGCCCAACGAGGCCTCCCAAGGGGAGAAGGGGTTGCACAGCATGTCCCTACAAAGAAGAGCACTCACACGTCGGTTGGCCATCGCGATTGCGGTCGTGGTCTTCGCTGGGTCCCTCGCGATCGCTTCGGCGGCGCTTGCGGCCGATCCGGCGCCCACGCAGACGCCTGTCGATGCGCTCCAGCAGCTTGCGAGCTCGCCGGTCTATGAAGGCGAGTGCACCGTGTTGTGCCACGCCAACATCTCCGCGACCAAGAACTACGCCAACGAGATCATCTTCTCGCACGGCAACCACATCCTCATGCAGTGCAGCGACTGCCACCAGCGCTTCCCCCACCGTCAGTCCGGCACCGAGCGCCCAACCATGAAGGGCTGCTTCAACTGCCACGGTCTGCGGCACGGGCCGCGCGGCATCATCGCTGTGGATCAGTGCGAGAAGTGTCACAACACACCGCGCTGGCAGCTGCGCCCCGCATTCCACACCGTCGACTGGGCAGCCAAGCCGCACGTCAAGCCTGCCCAGCTCGAGACCACGACCCGGTGCATGATGTGCCACAAGCAGGCGGACTGCACCACCTGCCACGACGCCAAGGGCATCAAGTGGCAGCCCAAGACTGGCTGGGACTATGACCCCAGCGTCTCTGACGGCAGCAGCCGCTCCGGCTGCCTCACCTGTCACGGAAACGCCACGCTCCAGAAGTCCCTCTTTGGCGGCACCAAGTCCTTCGAGGTCACCGGTATCCAGAACTCGGCGCACGGCGCCATCACCTGCCAGCAGTGCCACCCCGACTACCGCTACAACGATGCGTCGTCCACCACCAAGCTCTGGAACGTCAACGCCGGCATCCAGTGCGGCACCTGCCACCAAGACGCCGAGAAGGAAAAGAACCGCGCTCCCGTCGCCCTCTACAACCAATCGATCCACGCCGAGAAGATCCGCGACGGCAACTACGACTCGGCGACCTGCGCCTCGTGTCACGGTGGCCACTTCATCCAACGCCTCGACACCCAGGAGGCGAGCGCTGCGATGCACGCCTCGGCGTATCGCACCTGCGGGCGCTGCAAGCAGCACGGCGAGGCCTATACGACCTACAACGACTACTACCATGGGCGCGCGTACAAGAAGGGTGCAACGGATGCCCCGGCGTGCTGGCAGTGTCACCGGTCGCATGAGGTGCAGCCGGCGAACAACCCCAAGTCGAGTGTCTACCCAGCCAACCTGGGCGCCACCTGCGGTCAGCCCGGTTGCCACAAGGGCTCCAACGAGCAGTTCGCGGCGGCGGCGGGCAAGCTGATCCACCAGAAGGTGGCGGCGCAGGCAGCGAACC
>JBBQAK010000268.1:0-5591 GCA_038316215.1 Gemmatimonadales bacterium
CATAGCGCTCCACGTTCAGCGCCTGAGCGTGCGCACGTTGTATCAGGGCGCCGACCAGCGTACCTTGTGGTTCTCCGCCACCGGTGATCGCGCGCGCGGCGAGGCGTTGATCGATGCCCTGCTCCAAGCCCCCGCTCAGGCGCTGAACGTGGAGCGCTATGGCCTGGCGTCGCTGGCGGCGGCGTTGGAGCGCGCCAGAACTCAGCGTACAGCCGAGGCGCTCGCCGACGCCGATGTCCGGCTCACTGCGGCTTTTGTCGTCTACGGCACGGATCTACTGAGGGGACAGGTCGATCCCACTACGATTACGTCGGCGTGGCACATCAACCCTGACCACGCCGATGTCGACGCCATGCTCGCGGCCGTCGTGGACGCGCCCGACACGCCATCAGCGCTCGCCGGGCTTCGCCCTCGCGACGCGTCGTACGACGCCTTACTAGCCGCGCTCGCAGAATACCGCGCGCTCGTCGATCGTGGCGGATGGCCGGTCGTCCCCGACATCGGTGTGGTGCATCCCAGTGATACGGTATCGGCAGCGTTCGCGGGAGCCCTGCTGGGTCGCCTATACGCCGAAGGCTACGTGAGTGTGCCCACGCCGCTCCAGCCGGCCGCCGCCGCCGGCACGGGCTCCGGCACGGGCTCCGGCACGGGCACCGACACACCGGTTGTCTACGACCGCGCGCTGTCAGCCGCCGTACTCGATTACCAACGTCGGCACGCGCTCGCGGAGGATTCGATCATCGGCCCCTCCACGCGGCGGTCGCTCAACCGGTCCGCCAGCGACCGGCTGCGCCAGATCGCGGCGAATCTCGAGCGGCATCGCTGGATGCCGCGCGCGCGCGGCGATCGGTACGTGATCGTAAACGTGCCGGCGTTCCGGCTGCGCGCGTTCGACGCGGGGCAAGAGGTTCTGAGCATGAACGTGGTGGTGGGGGCCGAGTATCGTGGCCGGTCCACGCCGGTGTTCAGCGACTCGATGGCGTACGTGGTGTTCCGCCCGTACTGGAACGTGCCGGCAAGCATCTCGTCACGCGAGCTGTGGCCGAAGCAACGCGCGGACGCCAGCTACTTTTCCCG
Organism: Gemmatimonadales bacterium; assembly: GCA_038316215.1. Lineage (GTDB taxonomy): Bacteria > Gemmatimonadota > Gemmatimonadetes > Gemmatimonadales > Gemmatimonadaceae > Gemmatimonas. The sequence continues at coordinate 1,078 of JBBQAK010000268.1, forward strand.
CAACGGCTACGAGTTCGTACGCGCGGATTGGGGCTCGTACGTGCGACAGACGCCGGGCGGAGACAACGCACTCGGCTTGGTAAAGTTCATCTTCCCGAACGATTTCGCGATCTATCTGCACGACACACCGTCACAAGCGCTCTTCGCCGAGCGTGTGCGCGCGGCCAGCCACGGCTGCATCCGCGTGGAGCATCCGGACTCGCTCGCGCGTTTCGTGCTGGGATGGGATCTCGATCGCGTACAGACGGCGATGAATACGGGGCCCAACAACGAGCGCGTGAATCTCAAGGCGAAGCTGCCGGTGTACATCGTGTACTTCACCGCCTACGCGAGCGACGGCACGGTGCAGTTCGCCGACGATATCTACAATCGCGACGCGGCGGTCATGCGCGCGATCGACGCTGGTGCGTTCCCGACCGCCGGCGCTCGTCGGGCGATGGAAGCATTGGCGCTCGTTCGCGCCGCGCGCTGAGGGGTGCGGAATCCACTGAGTTCCTTGAACCGGGTGACCGGACGGATCCTCGTGACCGAGCACGTGGTCGATGTCGGCGTGCGGATCGTGGTGAGGCAGCACTGGCTGGACGCGTTCCGGCGAATGCAGGCCGCGAAGCCGTAGCGCGCAGGTGAGCGGCGAGCTGTTCGCGAAACAGGACAAGGTCACGCGCGACGCTATCACGGCCGTACTTCGCACTGTTCATTGCGCTGACACGCAGCGGCAACACCGCTACGATCGAAGGAAGAAGACATCGCGACTCCGGAACTTTGGCACTAGCTTGACGCCGCTCACCAAACTCTCACGATCAACCTGGTGGACGTCGTGACCCCGTGGCCCAACCGAAGGGTGTTGCCGGTGATGGTGCTCGCCGTCGTCGGACTGGTGGTGTTCCTGATCAACACACCGTATCTGTCCGTCGCCAGCAACAGTGTGCTCGTGACGGTATTCCTCGTCGGCGTGTACGTCCTGCTCAAGCGGCAGCTGGGGCTACGCGTCCCGTTTCCGCTGCTGATCCTCGTGTTCCTCGCGCTGCAAGTCGATGCGTTGGGCAATTACTTCCATTTGTACCGACCCGACGTAAAGCCCATCCGCTACGACGAGTTTGCCCACCTCATTGTGCAGGCGCTGATCATGCCGATGATTATTTGGATCGCGCAGCGTCTGTTTCAAGCGGCAAAGATTCGTGCACCATTTACGCTGGTGGCGTCGTTCGCCGCCACCTCGATGTTCAGCTTATCCGCGTTCTACGAGGTAGTTGAGCTCTGGGACGATCGCTATTTCGGCGGACATCGCATTTGGAGTCTGCTCGACACGTCGGAAGACCTGCAGTGGGATTTGTGCGGAGTACTCCTGGGAACGCTTCTCGCGCGCGTGCTGCTCCGCGGCACCAAGGAATGACGGGCCTATAGCGGCCGACGCACGTCATCGACTCGTGCACACATCAACGCACGTGCGCAGTACTCGTGCCCTTGCGAGACTGGGAGCTCGTCGAGTGCGCGGAGAGCCGATGCGATCTCGTCGTCCGACGAACCGATGTTGCCCAATGCCGCCGCGGCGTTGCGTCCAAGCCGACGAACTTGGCGCGCTTCATGGACGATCCCCTGAACGCATCCGTGTACTCGGGAACCGACATCGCCAGCCATCGAGTCGCGAGCGCCGCCGCGTCTACTCCATCGAGCGCGTGACGGGGGGCAAGCCGCAGCTCCGTCAACGGTAGTGAGAACTTACGGTTGTGCGGACACGCTTCTTCGGAGATGTGCCGGCAAAACCGTTTTGAGATCCTGCTCGCTACGAGGCGGCAAACGCTCCGGCTGACACTCAGCCCTTTTCCCTCTTGCGCTTTCGCCTGGTCGTCATAAAGATAGTAATCAATTACTTTCTTTGGGAACAGCATGAAAACGCCACCGAAGTACCTGCGAGCCAGCGACCGACGGCGTGCCACGGTTGAGGCCGTTGTCGCGCTCGCGGCGAGTCACAACCCGAGCGAGATCACGACCACGGCGATCGCGCACGAGATGGGACTCACGCAGGGCGCCGTGTTTCGGCACTTCGCGACCAAGGACACGATCCTGCAAGCGGTGATGAAGTGGGTCGCCGCCGGCCTCATGTCTCGGGTCGATGTCGCCATCGAGACGATGGCATCGCCGCTGCTGGCTCTCGAAGCGCTCTTCATGGCGCATGTGGAGTTCGTCGCCTCGCACCCGGGCGTGCCACGTATTTTGCTGTCCGAACTGCAACGCGCCGAGCCGTCACCACCCAAGCGCATCGCGCAAGCCTTTCTTCGACGCTATGGCCAGCGGGTGTCGCAACTCCTCGCCGATGCGAAGCAGCGAGGGCAGTTGCATGCCGCGCTCGATACCGAGGCCGCTGCGATCCTGTTCGTCGGCACCGTCCAAGGACTGGTGTTGCAGGGGCTACTCGCCGGTGACGTCACACGGATCCGGCGTGATGCCCCGCGCGTGTTCGCGATCTACCGTCGCGGTATCGAGGCTGCACCATGAAGGGACTTCCGCTCAAGAAACGCACGCTGGCGTTTGCGGCGGTGCTGCTGACGCTGCTCGTGCTCTTTGTCTACGTCGCGCTGCGTTCGGGTCCACTGGCGCCCATCGCGGTGACCGTAGCAACCGTGGAGTCTCGATCCGTCGCGCCGGGCGTGTTTGGCATCGGCACGGTCGAGTCGCGCTACCGCTACCGGGTCGGGCCGACCGTTGCCGGACGCGTGAGTCGACTATTGGTCGACGTCGGTGATCGCGTCGTGGCCGGTCAGTTGCTGGGAGAGATGGACCCGGTCGATCTCGACGAGCGCATCCGCGCATTGGATGCAGCGTACCGGCGCACCGAAGCCACCGTGCGCGAAGCGGAACTCCGCCGGGATTTCACGCAGACGCAGGCGGAGCGGTATGAACAGTTGCTCGCCGTGCGCTCCACGAGCGAAGAGATCGTCGCCTCGAAGCAGCAAGAGCGACAGGTCGCGGATGCCGCACTCCTCGCCACGCGCGCCGAGCGGGCGCGCGCGGGCGACGAGCGCGATGCGCTGGTCGCACAGCGCCGGAATCTTCGCCTCGTTGCGCCAGCCGATGGCCTCGTGAGCGCGCGCGATGTGGATCCGGGAACGACAGTCGTCGCGGGACAGATGGTGGTGGAGGTCGTGGACCCGAGGAGTCTCTGGGTCAGCGTGCGCTTTGACCAGAGCAGCACGCGTGGATTGGCGTCCGGATTGCCGACCACGATCGTGTTACGATCGAGGCGCGGCGAACCGCTGCCCGGACAGGTGGCGCGCCTGGAGCTACGAGCCGACGCCGTCACCGAGGAAACCATGGCCAAGGTGACGTTCAACGCTCCGCTCGACCCATTGCCGCCAATCGGGGAGCTGGCCGAAGTGACCGTGGCCCTCCGCGCGACTCCTCCGTCCCCGGTAATCCCGAACGCCGCAGTGCAGCGTGTGGATGGTCAGTCCGGTGTGTGGCAGGTTTCGGGTGGTGGTCTCACGTTCACTCCGGTTACGCTCGGCGCCTCGGACTTCGATGGGAATGTGCAAGTGCGCAGCGGGCTCACGGTCGGCGATCGCATTGTCGTCTACAGCGGCAAGACGCTGAGTGCGCGCAGTCGCATTACCGTGGTCGACCGGATCTCCGGTGTGGCGCCATGATCAGCCTGGCCGGTCGAGACATCCAGCATGAATGGGGGAAGTATGTCTTCACCGGGATCGGTCTCGGGCTGCTGATCGGCGTGACGCTGACCATGGCCGGGGTGTATCGCGGCATGGTGGATGATGGCCGCGCGTTGCTCGACAACAGCGGCGCCGAGCTCTGGGTCGTGCAGCAAGAGACCCTCGGGCCGTACGCGGAGCCGTCGAGCCTCAATGACGACGCCTATCGCAGCATTCTGGCGGTGCAGGGCGTGGCGCAGGCCGCCAACGTCACCTACCTCACGATGCAGGTTCGCGGCGCGGAACGGGATGTCCGCGCGATGGTGGTCGGTATCGCGTCGGGTGAAGCGGGCACTCCTGGGTGGCCGCCCCACCTCGTGGCCGGGCGCCAGATCACGCGCAGTCACTACGAGGCGGTCGCCGACGTCGCCACTGGTTTCGCGCTGGGCGATCGCATCCGGATCCGTCGCAATGAGTACGCGGTGGTCGGACTCACCCGTCGGATGGTGTCGTCGGGTGGCGATCCGATGGTCTTTATCCCGTTGAAGGATGCGCAGGAGGCCCAGTTCCTGAAGGACAATGATGCGGTGCTGCAGAGCCGGCGGCGCACGTCTGAGAACCCCACCTTCAATCGACCCGGCGTGCCGGGACTGCTCGACGCGGTGATCACGTCGCAGTCTCGCAACGCGTTCGTCAACGCGGTCCTCGTCAGGCTCCGGCCCGGCTATGCCGCGGACGACGTCGCCGCGTCCATCGAGCGCTGGCAGCGACTGACGGTCTACACGAGACCGCAGATGGAAGGCATCCTCATTGGCAAGTTGATCGCCACGTCGGCCAAGCAGATCGGAATGTTCCTGGTGATCCTGGCCA
>JBBQAK010000176.1:0-7984 GCA_038316215.1 Gemmatimonadales bacterium
CCAGCAAGCCCTCGCCCGGCGCTTCGGGCGAGGATACGCCGCCGGACGCGCTGCGGTACTGCATCACGGCCGCCCAGTTGTAGTCGCTGATCCACTGGTTGCCGCAGTATCCCATCACGTCGGTCCACGTGGGCGGCACGAGCGTGTTGGAGAGACTGTTCCAACCCCAGAAGTTGATCACGCCACCGGAGTACGGATAGTTCGCGTCACCGGAGGTGCCGCAGGGGGCATGATTGCGGGAAAAATTGTGGCCCCACTCGTGCGCGGCCACGCGGTCGCCGCTGGGCAGATTGTCCCAGCCGATCGCCGCGCGACCGGGTACGTAGCCATAGCCCGCGATGCCGCTGCTGTACGACACTTTGAGCACGCCGTAGTAGTGCATCGTGCTTGGCGCGCCATCGGTGGCCCGCAGCGCGTTCATCTCGCTGAGCACCGTGAGCCACTGCCCATTGCCATCGTTGCTCTGGATATCCGTGGCGCTCGAGGTGAACGGCGCACGTACGTCGGAGGCGATGGCATTGAGCGGAAACATGCGCTGCACCGACGACAGGAAGGACGCTTTGTTGCCCGCGGTCACGTTACCGGTGAGCGCGCCGACGACGATCGGGACAAAGCGCACGTTGAACGTGGGCACCGCATTCACACTCACGCTTTGCGGTGTGCCGTTGGTGGGCCACGTGTTGTCGCTGCGGTCGGCGTCGGTGATCGCCAGTGCGGGATCGAGGTCGACCAGCACACGCGTCGTGGTGCGGATGTTCGCGCCGGCGACCAACAGGTTCCAAGTGGAGGTCAGCGTGCCCTCAGCGATGGCCGTGCGGACACTGGTTTCGGGAGCCGTGATCGTGGCCGTCTGCAGCAACGAGGCGCCGTCGTAAATACGCACGCGCACGTCGGGGCGCGCGGTGTTGGCGGCGTTGGCCTGGACAAACACCCGAAGCAGCGCGTCGCGTCCGGCCACGAGCGTGACCGAGTTGTCGAGCTTTTGAATGGCCTGGGTGAGATAGACGTTGGTGATCGCGTAGTTCGTGGCCACGGTCGCCGTATAGGAGAAGCTGGCCGTGGCGGTGCCGTTCGGTGTGATCGATACACTCTGCGACGACGGCGCCGGCGTGTAGGTCGTCGCGCCACTCGCGATCGTGTTGGCGGTGATCGTCCAGCTGCCCACGGTAAGCAACGACACCGTTCCGGCGCCGTTGGCCGTGCGGGGTGAGCCGGTACCAGCGAGGGAGAAGGTCGGCGTGACGCCGCCCGGGATGCCGCTGGTGGAGATGGTCACGGCGCCGGTGGCCAAGGCATACGACACCGTGGCCGGCGTGGCGACGAGTGAGGCCACGACGGTGACCGACTGCGATGTGGGCGACGGCACGTACGTCGTGCCGGCCGCCGACACGTTTGCGGCGGTCACGGCGTAGCTGCCGGGAGTGAGCAGCGTGAGCGTGGTCGTCGTCGTGACGTTCTGCGAGTACCCGCCGGGGCCCGTCACCGTGACGTTACCGGCGCCGGCGCCGGGGAGGCCGCTGACGACCACGGCGATCGAGCCGGTCGTGATCGTGTACTGCACCGGCAACCGCAGCGTGTCACCGGCGGCGACGGTGGTGTCGCGCGTGGTCGGGGTGGGCAGATAGTTCGCGCCGCCGCTGGTCACATTGGCCGCACTGAGGCGCCATCGTCCCGAGGCGGCGGGGCTGACGCGCGTGGTGGCCGTGATCGGCGACCCGTCGCCTGACGGTGCCGTAAGCGTGATGTTGGCGTCGGTGCCGTTCGGCAAGCCGGACACCGGTACCTCGACAATCGTCGGTACGACCGTGAAGGCGACGTTGACGGTGGTGCTGTTTCCAGTGGTGATCGCGAGATTCTGGGTGGCCGCGGCTGGCATGTAGCGCACCCCCGCGACGGTCAGCGGCCCGACCGACAGGGCGTAGCTCCCCGCAGGCAGCGAATCGAGCGTGGCGGGGCCACTGAGGGCCCGCACGAGGCTGTTACCAGTCAAGGTCATCGCCGGCGCCGCCTCGGCGGGCAAGCCGCTGGTCGTAACGACCAGGCGGCCGACCTGCGCCGCGTAGGCCACGGTCGCCGGAGCCGCCACCAGCGAGGCGCTCACGGTGACGGTGACGGTATCGGCGGCGGGGCGATAGCTGATGCCGCCGGCCGCAACGGCGGAGGTGATCAGTCGGTATGCCCCCGGCGTGAGTTCGGTGAGGGTGGATGTGGCCGTCAGGGCACGGCTGAAGCTTTCCGGACCGGTCACCTGTACGGCGCCGGCGAGCCCCGCGGGAAGTCCGGTAACGGCGACGGCGAGCGCACCACTGGACACATCGTAGCGCACGGCGAGGCGCGCCGTGTCGCCATGCAGCACGAGCGTGTCGCTGGCCGCGGGCGACGGCGTGTAGCGGAAGCCGCCCGACAGCAGCGTACCCGACGTGATTTTCCAGCGGCCGGTGTTGGCGGTGGACAGCAGGCGCGAAGCGGCGACGGCGATATCGCCGCCGCCCGGCGCCGACACGGTCACGGGGGCGTCAACGCCGCCCGGTACACCGGAGATCGTGAGATCAACAGCGGTCGGCAGCGGGGCATACGTGATCGTCGCCGTGGCCGGTGTGGATCCGCTCACCACGGTCACCGTGAACGTGGACGGTGTGGCCGCATACGTGCCGTCAACCGTGCGAACGGAACGGACGCTGACCGTGTGCTGGCCGGCCGGTACGTCAACCCAACTCACGGTGCCGGTCGCGGCGCGCGTAAACGCGGCGCCGGCGACGGAGATGTCGGCATTCGTGCCAGTGGGAAGTCCCTCCACCGAGAGGCTCAGAACTCCCGGCGGAATGGGCGCGGGCGTGGGCGGCGGCGGAGGCGTCGTCGGACCGGCCGGCGAGTCGCCTCCGGCGCAGGCCGAGAGCAGGGAGAGCACGCAGAGCAGCGCAAAGCGCGTAGAGAATCGTCGCATGGACCGGGCGTTGAGGGCTACGCCCAAGACGATCCAGCGGGCAAAACGCACCACGTGCCTGCGGTCTTGCGTTAGGAGTTTGGAGTTTGGGTAGCCACTCACGACCCCAAACTTTGACGCCATACCCACGACTCACGTGAGTCTCGAGTTTTGCGTCGAAGCTCGGGGTTATGGGTGTTCAATCAGAACAGCATCATCATCGGCGCTTCCAGGAGCCCACGGAGCGTGTGCAGGAACTTGGCGCCCACGGCGCCGTCGATCACGCGATGATCGCAGCTGAGCGTGACGCGCATCCGCTGCCGCGGCACGAACTGACCGTTCTCCCACACCGGCTTCGTTTCCGTGGCGCCGACGGCCAGAATCGCGGCTTCGGGCGGGTTGATGATCGCCGTGAATTGATCGATCCCGAACATGCCGAGGTTGGACACGGAGAAGGTGCCACCCGTGAACTCGGCCGGCTGCAGCTTCCGTTCCCGTGCCTTCTTCGCCAGTTCACGCGCTTCCTTGCCGATCTGGCCGAGTCCCTTGAGCTGTGCGTCGCGGATCACCGGCACGATCAACCCATCGTCCGTGGCCACAGCCATGCCGATGTGCGCCGCACTGAAATAGCGGATGTGATCGGTCATCCAGTGCGCGTTGCACTCAGGGTGACGCGTGAGCGCGATGGCCACGGCTTTGATGATGATGTCGTTGACGGAGACCTTGTACTGCTCGCCGTTCGCCACCATCTGCTCGCGGAGCTGTCCCACCTTCGTCATGTCGATTTCCGACGTGAGGTAGAACGTCGGCACGGGGCCGATCGATTCGCTCAGGCGACGCGCGATCGTTTTGCGCATCTGCGTGAGCGCCACGTCTTTGAACTCCCCGTCGATCTGCATCGCCGTGGCGACGGCGGTCGGCGCTGCCTTCGACGAGCTGGCCGTGGGTGTGGCCGTGGGTGTGGCCGTGGGTGTGGTGGAAGGGGCTACAGCGGCCGGGGCCGAGGTTGCCGCGACCGATGCGGTGGCGCCCTCGATGTCACGACGGATGACGCGGCCACCGGGGCCGCTGCCGTGAATGGTGCCGATGTTCATGCCCTTCTCGGCGGCCATGCGCCGTGCCAGCGGCGACGAGCGCACCGGTCCCGACGGCGCGTCGGGAACAGGTGCCGCCGCAGGTGCCACCGCAGGTGCCACCGCAGGTGCCGCATGGGGGGCGGCCGTCGGCGCGACGTCGGGTGCGGCGCCGGCGGCGGGCGCTGCCGTTTCCGCTGCCGACGCGGATCCTCCGGTCAGTGCGGCAATGTCTTCGTCGGCGCCGGCGATCACACCGATCACCTCGCCGACGGGGGCCGTCGTGCCTTCGGTGATCAATAGCGCGCGAAGCACGCCATCACCGCGCGCGACGAGCTCCATGATCGCCTTGTCCGTCTCGACCTCACCGATCGTGTCGCCGGTCTTCACGGCGTCACCGACGTTCTTCACCCACTTCACGAGGCGGCCTTCCTCCATCGTGGGAGACAGCGCCTCCATCATCACTTTCGTTGCCATGATCGCTTGGTCAGTCGAGGTAGAGAACCTGTCGGATTGCCGCGATCGTCTTCGGCAAGTCGGGCTTAGCGGCCTTTTCGAGACTCTTGACGTACGGCATCGGCGCGTCGGCCTGATGCACGCGGAGCACCGGTGCGTCGAGATAGTCGAAGCAATGGCGCTGGACGTAGTCCACGACCTGGGCGCCCACGCCGCACACTTCCCAGCCTTCTTCGACCACGACGCAACGGGTCGTCTTCTTCACCGACGCCGCGATCGCGTCGACATCCATCGGACGGATCGTGCGCAGGTCGACGACGTCGCAGGTGATGCCCTCCTTCGCCATCTGGTCGGCGGCCTGGAGGGCCACCAGCACCATCTTGCCGTGTGACACGAGGGTGACGTGTTCCCCTTCGCGTTTGAGCTCGGCCTTGCCGATCGGCACGATGTAGTCGTCACTGGGCACTTCGCCCTTGGTGTTGTACAGCATTTCACCTTCGAGGAAGCACACCGGATTGTCGTCGCGGATAGCAGCCTTGAGGAGTCCCTTGGCATCGTAGGGCGTGGCGGGCGCCACGACCTTCAGTCCGGGAATGTGCGCCAGCCACGATTCCCACGCTTGCGAATGTTGCGCGCCGAGCTGCAGTGCTGCGCCGTTCGGGCCGCGGAACACCATCGGCATGGGGAACTGTCCGCCCGACATGTAGAGCATCTTGGCGGCAGCGTTCACCACTTGGTCGATCGCCAACAGCGCGAAGTTCCACGTCATGAATTCGATGATCGGGCGCAGGCCCACCATCGCCGCGCCGACACCCACACCGGCGAATCCGAGTTCGGTGATCGGCGTGTCGACGACGCGCATCTCGCCGAATTCCTGCAACAGTCCTTTCGAGACTTTATACGCTCCCTGATACGCGGCGACTTCCTCACCCATGAGGAAGACCCGATCGTCGCGGAGCATTTCTTCGCGGAGCGCCATGTTGAGCGCATCGCGGTACGTGATCACGGCCATGGTCGTTGGGCTCTCAGCTCGTGGTTTCGACGAGAATGTCTTCCATGAGCGCCTCGAGCGGCAACTCCGGGCTCTGCTCAGCAAAGTCGATGCTGTCCTGCACGATCTTCTTGATCTCTTCGTCCATCGCCGCCACGTCGGTGGGCGTGATTTCGCCGGCGTCTTCCATGCGCTGACGGTGCAGGGCGATGGGGTCGCGCTTGAGATACTGCTCGAGCTCTTCCTTCGTGCGGTACGTGCCGCTGACCGCGTCGGACATGGAGTGGCCCATGAAGCGGTACGTGCGGATTTCCAGCAGCGTCGGCGTGCCGTCGGTGCGCGCGCGCTCGATGGCTTCTTCGGTCGCTTTGCGCACCGCGTACACGTCTTGTCCGTCCACCACGTCACGCGGCATATCGTACGACGCGCCACGCTTGTAAATGTCGTGAATGGCCGAGGCACGCTCGAGCGCCGTGCCCATGCCGTAGCGATTGTTCTCGATGATGAACAGACACGGCAGCTTCCAGAGTGCGGCCATGTTGAGCGCTTCGTGGAACGCGCCGTTGTTCACCGCCGCTTCCCCCATGAAGCACACGATGACTTGGTCACCGCCGCGATATTTGATCGCGAACCCGACGCCGGCGGCGATCGGGATGTGTCCGCCGACGATGCCGTGACCTCCGAGAAAGCCAAGCTGTTTGTCGAAGAGGTGCATGGAGCCGCCCTTGCCTTTGGAGCAGCCGTCCTGTCGCCCGAACAGCTCCGACATCACTGCGCGCGGCGTCATGCCGCGCGCCAGCGCCTGACCATGATCGCGATAGGTCGTGATGACGTAGTCGTCGGCGCGCAGCAGGGACATGACGCCGGTGGAAATGGCTTCCTGTCCGATGTAGAGATGGCAGAAGCCGCCGATCCGACCAATGGCATACATCTCGGCCGTGCGTTCTTCGAAGCGACGTTGCAGCAGCATCGAATACAGCAGTTCGCGATTCGTGGCGGCCGACGTGCCGTCCGATACGTTGACGTCGGCCTTGACGTCGGCCTTGGCCTCAGCGCGCAGGGGCTCGCCCTTCTTTTTGGGTTTAGCGGTCGGCATGGAATTTGGACGGGTGGTGGTTACTGGTGACGCTATGCGTCAAACGCCTGCGGCCTGTACCTGCTCCCAGGCGTGGTAACTCGAGCGCACGAGTGGACCACTTTCGACATGCTTGAAGCCGAGTTGCATGCCGACCTGGTACAGCTCGCGGAACTCTTCGGGCGTGACATAGCGATCGAGCGCGATGTGACCGTCGGAGGGGCGGAGGTACTGGCCGAGCGTTAGGATGTCGACGTCGACGGCGCGCAGCTCCTTCATGACCTCGACGACTTCTTCGTTCGTTTCCCCGAGGCCGAGGATGATGCCGGTCTTGGTGGGGATATCGGGAGCGATCCGCTTGGCAATCCGGAAGATTTCGAGCAGACGCTCGTAGCGACCGCCGGGGCGCGCCTTCTTGTAGAGGCGCGGCACCGTTTCCGTATTGTGGTTGTAGATGTCGGGACGCGCGTCGAGGACAGTACGGATGGAGTCTTCGTTGCCCTGGAAATCGGGCACGAGCACTTCAATCGAGCAGCCGGGCAGGCGCTGATGGATTTGACGGATCGTTTCGGCGAAGATGAACGCGCCGAAGTCGGGAAGATCATCGCGGTCGACCGAGGTGATGACGGCATGCCGCAGGTTCAGCTCTGCGATGGCTTGGCCGACGCGTGATGGCTCCTCGATGTCATACTTGGGCGGACGGCCATGGGACACGGCGCAGTAGGCGCAATTGCGCGTGCAGACGTCACCGAGAATCATGAAGGTGGCGGTGCCGTGCTCCCAGCATTCGCCGATGTTGGGGCAGTGGGCTTCCTGACAGACAGTGTGCAGGTCGAGTTCCTTCATCATCTGCTTGAGGCGCACATAGTTCGCGCCGCCGGGAGCCTTCACCTTGAGCCACGACGGCTTACGCTCGGGGAGCGCTTCTCGGCGGTGGCGTCCCATGATCTGAACCAACTGCTCGGCCATATTCTGCTGGGAAAGGCCCGGGGTGGTCCGGGACGTGATCTGGAGAAGGTAGCCCGCTGCACCTTCCCGGGAAACAGCCCGGTAACCGTCAAAAGCATAATAGCAAGAATCCCATAGGGTGGAAACTTCCCGGGATGGCTATCGTAGGGGGAAGACACCCCACTTTGTTTTGAGGCAGACCATGCTCCGCACCCTGTTTACCGTCGGCCTGATCGCCATGCTTGGCTTGGTCGCCCTGAAGTTGGTCTTCGGGCTCCTAGGCCCGTTGGTCGGGCTGCTGTTCATGCTGCTGGGTTTCGCGATCCGGGTGGTGCTGATCGGCGCCGTGATCTACTTCGTGATCCGGGTGGTCAGCCCGAGCACGGCGGAGCGTATTGAGAAGGCGATTCGGGGGTGACGGCGCCACGTGAGGTCTGAAGGATCAGACCTCACGGACCTCAGCTTTCGCCGCCATCGGTGCGGTCACCGGCATCCGCACCGCCGCTTTCGCCGCCGCT
>JBBQAK010000252.1:0-5921 GCA_038316215.1 Gemmatimonadales bacterium
GGCACGGTCGCACTGGAACTGCTGGAGCAGGTTCCTGATATGCGCATGGTCGTGATCTGCACGGGTGGCGGCGGCTTGCTGGGTGGCATGGGCGCGGTGCTCCGCGAACTGGCACCGCAGGTGCGCATTGTCGCTGCGCAAAGCGTGGAGACATCGGCCATGGCGCAGAGTCTTGCCGCGGGACGGGTGATCGACACCGTGGTTACCCCAACCTTGGCCGATGGACTAGCCGGTCAAATTGACGCCGAGGCGCTGCACATCGGACAATACTGTGCCGACGAGATGGCCCTCGTCACGGAGGCGCAGCTGGGGGAGACAATCGCCTGGCTGCACCGGACCACCGGTATGACCGTGGAAGGGGCCGGCGCGGTGACCGTGGCAGCGCTCCGGCACGGCCAGATCACGGTGACCGAGGGGCCGATCGTACTGCTTGTGAGCGGTCGGAATATCGATCCGGCCAAACTGCAGGCCCAGCTGGACCAGTTTCCGGCCTGAGGACTCCCGTACGGGATCCCGCACGGGATCCCGTGCGGGCTCCAAGTGCACGAGAAAGCCTCCCGGAAAATTCCGGAAGGCTTTCTGACCACTGTCACACCGGCGGCACCCGACGGGTTTGGCCGATGCGATGTCAACGCGCGCTGTTCAGCGTGCCGACGACTCGTCGCTGCGAGGCATAACCGGTGCACGGTCCGCCATCGGCGCGACCGGTCGCGACCGATCGCCATCGCGGGCGACCTGCATCGGGACTTCCCGCTCCGCGTTCCGTCCGCCCAGACGCGCTTCGCGAGCTGCCGCACTGCGCGATTCCCCACCCTCACGGCCAATTGCTGCCATGTGCGCGCGATCGCGACTGACGGTGACACCGCCCTTGCGCCCCGCATTCCGAGCTTCGTCGGACGACCATTCGTGCGCCGTCCCCTTTTCGTGGGCTGCCCGCCCACCTTTGCTAGCGATCTCGCGCTGACGCGCGGGATCCATGGACGCGAATCCGCGTCGGCTCTTTCCGGTCATACGCCCCCCGGCCATCCGGAAGTACTGAATGAGTGCGGCGGGCCGGGACGAGACGAAGGGCATCCGTCACAGAACCAGCATACCACGGCGATCATACACCTTCGTTCCTGCAAACCTCAGGCCGCCTTAAACGGTCCGGTCCAGCAAACACATGTAACGCAAGCATGGGGCCGCGTTGGTGCCTTTCGCGGACCAATTTTGAACTGGTGATCGGCGGGAACCGTCTATATTGCCGCGATGCCGCTGCTCGTCCGCTTCCTAGGTACCGCCGCTTCCCGTCCCACCGTGGAACGGGGGGTCAGCTCCCTCGCCATCATTCGGGACGGAGAGACCTTGTTGTTCGATTGCGGCGAAGGGACGCAGCGCCAAATGATGCGCTACGGGATCTCGTTCGCGTTCGACGACCTGTTTTTCACCCATGTGCACTCAGATCACATCCTCGGACTCACCGGACTGATCCGTACGATGGCGTTACAGGGAAGAACTGAACCACTGAGATTGTGGGGTCCGCGTGGCGCAGGTAAAACGTTGCGTCAATGCATCAGCTTAGGTGGCGAGCGTACCACGTTTCCGATCGAAATCACGGAGTTGGCGCCGGGCGACCCGGTCAAACGGCCGGATTACCGCATCGACACGTTCGCGGTGTCGCACGGCCCGTCCCAGTCGCTTGGCTACGCGCTGGTCGAGGAGGAGCGACTGGGTCGCTTCAATCCCGATCTGGCACGTGAGATGGGCATTCCCGAGGGGCCGCTCTGGGGACGTATTCATAAGGGCCAGTCGATCACGCTGGACGACGGTCGGGTGATCGAGCCGTCGGTGCTGGTGGGCGAACGCCGCCGCGGCCGCCGCATCGTGGTCACGGGCGACACGCGCCCGTGCGACACCACGATTGCCGCCGCTCAGGATGCTGACCTGCTCATTCACGAGGCCACGTTCGCGGACGATGAGGCGACACGCGCGCTCGAGACGGGACACAGCACGGCCCGCGAAGCCGCCGAAGTCGCGCGCAAGGCCGGTGCGCGACGTCTGGTGCTCACGCACATCTCGGCCCGCTACTCGCGCGACGCGCACGAATTGGAGCGCGAAGCCCGATCGGTGTTCCCGCGCTCGAGCATCGCGCGGGATGGTACCGAGATCGAGTTGTCGCTCACCGAGGAGCTGGCGGTCGCGCCTGAGGTGGAACGTGTCGAGGCCAGTCCCTTGAACGGCTAACGCAGAGACGCCGAGATCGCAGCGCACGCAGAGCGAAAATCACGAATGGTACTGCTCCTGCGCCTCCGCGTGATCAGGTCAGGAAAGCGAAGAACTGATTACACAGAGACAAAGAGAAAAAGAGGACAAGAGCACGCTTTTTCTCCTCTCCTCTTTTCTTCGTTCTGATCGGTTCTTCGCTTTACTTCACCAGTTGCTTGAGTCGCCGCAAACTTGGCACGCGCCACGCCACTGTCGCCACCACGATCAGCGTGGCCACGCCACCCACCACCACCGCGGCGACCGCGCCCCACCACCGCGCGGTCAGACCCGACTCGAATGAACCGATCTCATTCGACGAGCCGATGAAGATCTGATTCACCGACGACACGCGGCCCAGTAACGCTTCGGGTGTGCGGAGCTGCAGCATGAGGCTGCGTATGACAACGCTGACCATGTCGAAGGCACCGGCGAGTGCGAGTGCGCCCAGCGAAAGCCAAAGGCTGCGACTGAGTCCGAACAGGATCGTACATGCCCCGAAACCCGTCACGGCGATCAGCAGATTCCGGCCGGTATGCGCGAAAGGCGGCCAGCGCGTGAGCGCGATGCTCGTGAGCACCGCACCAACCGCCGGCGCGGCGCGCAGCAGCCCCAGTCCCGACGGGCCGGTGTGGAGGATCTCCGCCGCGAAGACCGGCAAGAGCGCGATCGCGCCACCGAACAACACGGAGAAGAGATCGAGCGTGAGCGCTGAGAGCAGCAGGGGTTCGCCAAGCACGAAGCGGAGCCCGCCGGTTATTGAGCGGAGGATCGGCTCGTCGGTCACCTCACGTACCGGGGAACGATGCCGCACGGAGAGCAGGGCACCGACCGCGAAGGTCATCAACGCGGCATCCACGGCGTAACCCAACGTGGTGCCGCCCAGAGCGTAGAGACCACCGCCCAGCGCGGGGCCCAGTACGGCAGCGAGTTGCCAGCTGCCGGTGCGCCAGGTGACCGCATTGCTGTACAGCGTCCGCGGCACCAACTCGGCGCTGAGCGCCTGGCGGGCCGGCTGCAGGAACGCACGCGCGAGACCACTGAGCACGATCACGGCGTAGATCGCGCGGACGCGCGCAGGCGCCGTGAGCGCGAGGTCGCCGATCGGCGCCGGGTGCGCCAGCCACCAGAGTCCGAGTGAGCAGAGCACGAGTACGGACAAGGCCATCAGGGCAATGCGGCGGCGATCGTGACTGTCGGCGACATGCCCGGCAAACAACGACATGCTGATCGCTGGCAGTGCTTCGGCCAACCCCACTATGCCGAGGGCTAGCGGATCATGGGTGAGATCATAGATCTGCCATCCAACGACGGTCCCCTGGATCTGGATGCCAAGCGTCAGCGTGAACAGGACCAACAGATAGCGGCGGAAATTCGGGATGCGGAGCGCGGCGTACGTGTCCGTCGGCGCATCGATGGGTAGATGGTCCACGCTAGCGATCGGCGCGCGCCTCGTCCTGACGCTCTTCGAGCCGGCGGCGACGACGCGCCTGCGCGGCATCATACCGTCGGAACTGGTCGTCGGTTTCGGGCTGCACAAAGGCAATCGGCACCGGGCGACCGTTCCGGTCGATCGCGACAAAGGTCAGGTAGCAGGTGTTCGTATGACGACGCGCGCCGGTAATGAGATCCTCGGCCTCCACGCGCACTCCGATCTCCATCGACGTCGTACCCACAAAATTCACCGACGCCTGACAGGTCACGAGGTCGCCCACGTGAATCGGCTCACGAAAATCGACGCGATCGATGGACGCCGTCACGCACGCGCTGCGCGCATGACGAAATGCCGACACGGCCGCCGCCTTGTCGACCATCGCCATAATCGCCCCGCCGAAGGCGTGTCCGAGAATGTTCGCGTCGTGCGGCATGATCAGCTCGCTCGTGACGTGCTGTGAGGCGGACACCGGGCGGGACAAACGTTCAGGCAACGAGTCGGTCATTTGATGCGTGAAAATGAAGTCGTGCGCAGCGGTACGGTTGCGTTCGGCATGCGACGCGACCAGCGACGCTGCCAGCGGGCGCGCTGCACGAGTCCGTCCAGTGAGGTCGAGACATCGAATGCCCGCGACAAGGCCGAGCGCGCCGCGCTGTCGATGGGCGGCGTATCCAGCGGGATCAGCTGATACGCGGGCGCGGCAACCGTAGCGATCGGCCACTCGTGCGCCTTACCCACGGCACCGCCAATCAGCACGAGGGCAAGCGCGTCACCATCGGCCGACGGGCGCGCGGCGATCTCGTATTTCGCGCGATCCCACGTCACGCGCGCCGAGTCCTTGGCCCACTCCGGCAGGGTGGCGCGCACGGACTTCCACCACACCGGTGCCTTCACCGTGATCGGCGGCAGGTACAGCGCAAGCGCCTCGCCGTCCGTGCCATGTCCCGGCACCATGAACGCCACCGCTGGGTCGCGACCGATGTCCGTGATACCGAAGCTGGTGGAGTCGAACCGGAAGCTATCGAGCGATTCCGTCGCGACCGATGCACGTTCGTCGCCCGCCGCACCGGCGGTGCGGATCGAGTCGCTCAGCTGTGCGAGCAACGCCCGCGCTGCGGCTGTCACCCGCCGTGCTTCGTCGGTACCAACGAGCGCCTCCAACGACGCCGTGGCACCACTGCGCACGTCGACGACCATGCGACGGCCTTCATGCCGGTGCGGCGGACCGCCATCGATGTCGACGTTGAGCAGATGTTCGACGGTAAGAAACGGTCCGTGCACGTCGATGATCTCGATCTCGTCGTTCACCACCGTACGCGGGTCATCGGGCATTTCCTCGTCGGCGGGATCGATCTCCGCATCGCGGGGGTGCGCGCGACGCCATACCGCGAGTTCGTGCATCACGGTGGAGTCACCAAACAGTTGCGTGCTGTCGCGACGCTGGATCTCACGTGACCAGAGCCGCGCACTCGCGAACGATGCGTCGGGATATTCCGCGCCATCGTCGCCAAGGAAAATTTCGAAGAGCCGGCCATCCACTTCTGTGAGCAAGATCGGCGCGCTACGCACGCGCATACCATCACCGCCACTACGCACCCAATACGTGGAGTCACCCGCCGCAAACAAAAATTCGGCGGGCGGCAGCGCATCACCCGCCGACGTCCGATCGCCGCAGGCGGCAGCTATGGCGGCGGCCACGACTACGGAGAGCGCCGAGAACACGCGGGCGCGTCGCGGGAGGAGACGCATGAGGGGCGTCAACATTCAGGCGGTTCCCTGCACCAGCGCGCGCACCCCGTCGACCAGACGCGTGATTTCGTCGGTCGTCGTGTAGCACGAGCAGCCCGCGCGCACGAGTCCCTCGTGCTCCAAACCCAGGCGACGCGCCACAGTGGTCGCGTAGAAGTCGCCGTGCGACACATAGACGCCGCGCGGCGCCAGGAAGCGCGCGACCTGTTCCGACTCATGCCCTTGTACGCGGAACGAGACGGTCGGCGTGCGGGCGGTGCCCGGCGGCGGTCCGAACACCGTGACGCCCTCAATCGCCTGTAACCCCTTCCACAATTCGTGCAACAGCGTGTCGCCGCGCTGATGCAGCGCGTGCATCACCGTACCGAGTCGCTCGCGTCGCGATCCAGTGTCATTTTCCGCGAGGCCGGCCAGAAAATCCACGGCAGCCGCCGCGCCGACGATGCCTTCGTGATTTTGCGTGCCGGTTTCAAGGCATTCCGGCACGTAGTCGGGG
>JBBQAK010000375.1:0-4026 GCA_038316215.1 Gemmatimonadales bacterium
GACGCAACAAGCTCTGGATCCGATTCTTTCTGTTGGCCGTGTTCTGCACCATGTATGTGCGCGACCACGCCAGAAGGCCGTTCTTCGATTTTATGGGGATTGATGTCGACGATTACGATCGTCGGGTCATCAAGCTCACCAATCTGATCAGCCGCCAGGTCTTTCCGGACACCATCGACACCGAGAGCGAGGCATTCTGGGGGTTGATGGACCGGATGTGGAGGAACACGGACGCGATGCGGCAGGCCGAAGCCGCCGGTGGCTTCATGTCGGGGATCAAGGTGGCACTGCTCAAGGCGGCGAATGGCCTTACGTTCGTCCAGCTGTTCCTGCGCCCACCGCACCGGCAAGCACTGCCCGCCGACGTGCGCATCCAACCCGTCTGGTAGGGCACGGGACCCGATATGGCCAGTCCAGCAGACGTGATCGTCAAGGGGTTGTCGAATCTTTCGACGCGCTACCTGCCATTCGCCGATGTCGCCACCGACGAGGTGCCGCTCTCGCGCCTCTTGCGGCTCGCGCTGTTTCAGCTGTCGGTCGGTATGGTGCAGACGCTCTTCGTCGGCACGCTGAATCGCGTCATGATTCTCGAGCTGAATGTGCCCGCGTCGCTGGTGGCGATCATGCTCGCCATCCCGCTGCTGGTGGCACCGTTGCGTGCGCTGGTCGGTTTCCGTTCCGATACGCATCGCAGCATCCTCGGCTGGAAGCGTGTGCCCTACCTGTGGCTGGGCACGCAGCTGCAGTTCGGCGGCTTGGCCATCATGCCGTTTGCGCTGCTCGTGCTCTCCGAGAACGGCGGCCGTGGGCCAGCGTGGATTGGCTATGCCGGTACGGCGCTGGCGTTCCTGCTCGTCGGCGCCGGTGCCCACACCACGCAAACGGCCGGCCTCGCGTTGGCCACCGACGTGGTGCGGGAAGACAAGCGTCCGCGCGTGATCGCGCTGATGTACCTCATGATGCTGCTGGGGACACTGATCTCGGCGCTGGTGCTGGAGCAGTTCCTGCGCGATTTCACCCCGCTCAAGCTGATTCAGGTGATTCAGGGCACGGCGGTGTTCACCGTGATCTGCAACGCGGTGTCGCTGTGGAAGCAGGAAGCACGCGTGAAAGGCGTGGTCGAGTACACCAAGGACGAGATTCGCCCGCGCTTCCGGGATGCGTGGCGTACCTTCGCCGGTGGTGGACAGGCCGTTCGTTTGCTGGTAGCGTCGGGTATCGGCTTCTTTGCCTTCAATTTGCAGGACGTGTTACTCGAACCGTACGGTGGCGAGATCCTGCATCTGACGGTCTCGCAGACCACGATGCTCACGGCCATCATGGCGGCAGGCGCCGTCGCTGCCTTTGCGCTCGCCGCATCGATGCTGCGGCGCCAGCATGACCCGATTCGGTTGGCGGCACTGGGGGCGCTCGTCGGTATCGCCGGATTCGCGATGATTATCTTCGCCAGTCCGCTCGATTCTCCCGCGTTGTTTCGCGGGGGCGTCACCTTGATCGGCTTCGGTGAAGGGTTGTTCGGTGTCGGCACGTTATCGTATGCGATGCAGCTCAAGGACGCGTCGCAACATGGGATCGCGCTCGGCGCGTGGGGCGCGGTGTTCGCTACCGCGGAAGGTCTGTCGTTCGCCCTCAGCGGTCTCCTCAAGGATTGGTTGTCGCATCTGGTGGAGCGGGGTACGCTGGGACCGGGGATGAGTGTCGCTTCGGTGCCGTATTCGGTGGTGTATCACATCGAAATTTTCTCGCTGTTCGCGACACTCGTCGCACTCGGGCCGCTGGTCGCTCGTCGGAGGGCTAGTCGTGCCTCCGCGGAATCGACGCCGCGATCCTTCGGGCTCGCCGACTTGCCGGCCTGACCGTCACCATTCGTACCGGAGCCGACCTATGCAGTACATCGATGGCGCTCAGATTGCGCTGTACGCGTTCTGGCTGTTCTTCGCGGGGTTGATCATCTACATCCGTCGTGAAGACAAGCGCGAAGGTTATCCGCTCGAATCACCGCAGGGGCCGCGTGAAGGCTGGCCGTCCGTGCCCGAGAAGAAGACCTACATTCACCGTCCGCACGGTGGCGAGGGGACGCACTAATGTCCGAGATCAAAGCGGTTCCCGTTGACGACTATAACGGCTCGGCGCTCGTGCCGACCGGTGACCCCATGATCGATGGCGTTGGCCCGGCGGCGTGGGCGGAGCGTTCTGACACGCCCGATATGACGTTTCACAACACGGCCAAGATCGTGCCGATGCGTCTCGATCCGACGTACTCGATCGCGAAGGGTGATCCAGATCCGCGTGGACTCCCGGTGATCGCCGCCGACAAGGAGATGGCCGGCACGGTCATCGAATTGTGGGTCAATCGCGCCGAGCCGCAGGTGAGCTATTACGAAGTGCAGTTGACTGGCAGCGAGAAGCGCGTGATGCTACCCGCTGGCTTCGTCCAGTGGCCGAACTTCGGCCTCTGGGGCAACGACAAGCTCCTCGTGAAGGCCATCACGGCGGCGCAGTTCGCCAACGTGCCGGCGATCAAGCGCGATGACCAGATCACGCTCCTCGAAGAGGACAAAGTCTGCGCGTATTACGCAGGCGGTCATCTGTACGCTATGGCCGCCCGGAGCGAGCCGATCATATGAGCCCCGGCGCTAACGGTACGCCGCAGTACATTCGTGGCGTGCCGCACGCGCTGCCGGAGGGTGAGCGCATTCTCTGGCAGGGCGCGCCCGTCGCCAACGCGATCGCCACGCACGTGTTTCACTGGCGCCTCCTTGCGGCCTACTTCGTGGTCATGCTCGCGATATGGGTCGGCAGTACGGAACTCGCGTTCTCGTCACAGGCGTTTCTGGCGGGCCTCGGGGTTCGCGTCGGCTCGTCCGCGCTGGTACTCGCCATCGTCTTCGTGTTGTCGCGCGTCGTCGCGCGCACGTCGTGGTATGCCATCACGTCGCAGCGACTCGTGCTGAAATTGGGCATGGTGTTCGAGATGTCGATCAATATCCCGTTCACAATCCTCGATTCGGCTGGCGTCGGCGTCTTCAAAGACGGCACAGGCCAGGTCGTCTTGAAGATCACCAAGCCGAGTCGACTGGCCTACATCGCGCTCTGGCCGCATTGCCGCGTGCTCTCGATCAATCACCCGCAGCCGGTGTTGCGCGGATTAAGCGATCCGCACCGCGTCGGAACGTTGCTCGCCGACGCGGTGGCTGCTGCTGCCGAGTCGACGACGAGTGTGCCGCAGTCCGCTCCGCGGAGTGCGACGAGTGAGCCACATTTTGCACCACAGCCTGTATGAGCGGTCCTATCCATTTCGAGCAGGAACCTGGCGCACGCGCCGGCGCTCCACCGCTCATCGTCCCCAAGCCCGCGCTGATCATGGCCGCGGCGCTGATCGTGTTCGTCTTCGGACTGGCGATCTCGGCGAAGGTTTTTGGTTTCGGCGCGTTCAAGGAAACCGCGACCGCGGTGCTGGCCGAGCGCTCGTTGCGCTTCGTTGACCAGCCGGGTGGTGCGATCACGGTGATGGATGCGACCACGAATACGGTCGCCGCCGAGCTCAGTCCCAACACCAACAATTTTCTTCGTGGCGCCATGCGTGCGCTGACCCGCGAGCGGAGGTTGGCGAGCATCGGGCCTGATGTCCCGTTCCGACTGGTGCGCTACGTTGATGGTCGGCTGGTCCTGCATGACCCGGCGACAAAGCAAAGTGTCACCGTGACGAGCTTCGGCCGCACGCAGGTGGAGTCGTTCGACCGACTGCTCGTACAGACCAAGTAGCGAGCGCCGAGATCCACGATCGGGTGCAAGCCGGCCAGCGCTATCCTTCGCGCTGGCCTTCTGCTTTCACGGTCACCGTGCAGGCCAGATCGGCTCCGCTTCGCATGCGCCGGAAGAACACGATGTTCACCGTCAGCGCGAGCGAGCCGTTGGCGCGGAACTGGCCGGTCAGGCGCGTGGTGAGGGCCGTGCTGGTGCGCGCCTGATCGGGCACAATCCGAAAGGTCGAGGCGAAGAAGCCGTCGGGATCGACGTTGCTGG
>JBBQAK010000456.1:0-2752 GCA_038316215.1 Gemmatimonadales bacterium
GGACTTGGCTGCATTGCCGGTGTAATCCTTTTGCATCGCCGCGACATGCTGCGTTGGGCGGCGCCGCGCTGGGACGTGATCGCGAGCATCGCGCGCGTCGGCGCGCCGGCGGCACTGACCGGCGTCGCCTTCAGCGCGATCTACGTGCTGCTCACCCGAATTACCACGCAGTTCGGCACACCGGCGTTGGCCGCACTCGGTCTGGGCTTTCGGATCGAGAGCGTGGTCTATGTGGTGTCCGTGGGTATGGGCGCCTCGGTGGCCGCGATCGTGGGCCAGAGCATGGGCGCCGCCGATCCCGATCGCGCGTCGCGCGCCGGCTGGACCGCGACCGGTATCGTGAGCGTCGTCGGCGCGTTCATGGCGGGCGCCTCGTTCTTCTTCGCTGAAGAGTTCGCGTCGATCTTTTCCACCGACCCTGCCGTGATCACGGAGGCCGCGCGCTACCTGCGCATCGCCGCCTTCTCACAGCTATTTCTGGGCGCCGAGGTCGTGCTCGAAAGCGCCATGGGTGGGGCGGGGTGGACGCTGTGGCCCATGGTCGGCTCGAGCACGATCACACTCTTGCGGCTGCCAATCGGCACCTGGGCCGCGGCGCAGTGGGGCACCAGCGGCCTGTGGTGGACGCTGGCGCTCACCGCCGCGGCGCGCGGGTTGTTCATGGTGATGTTGTGGGGCAGTGGGCGGTGGCGGCGGGTGCTGGTCTGACGCACGTTACGGCATGATCGCTCCTGCCATCACGCTGCTTACGGACTTCGGCACCGCCGACGGCTACGTCGCCGAGATGAAGGGTGTCCTCACCACACTGGCGCCTGGCGTGCCGCTGCTCGATCTCACGCACGACGTGCCGGCGCAGGATGTCGCGTTCGCCCGGCTCACCGTCGCGCGCTACTGGCGTCGTTTCCCTCGTGGCACCGTGCACCTCGTCGTCGTCGATCCCGGTGTCGGTACGTCACGTGAAGCGATCGCGGTGTGCAGCGAAGGACGATTCCTCGTGGGACCCGACAACGGTGTGCTGTCGCCCGCGTTGTTCGCGCTCGACGCCCACTTGGTCTCGCTCGCGGTCGATGTGCACGCCTCCCCCACGTTTCATGCGCGTGATGTCTTCGCACCCGCTGCCGCACAGTTAGCGCGCGGCGTGTCGCTGGACATGCTCGGCGATCAGTTCGTCGATCCGGTGCGCCTGCGCACGCCACAGCCGCGACGCGCGCCCAATGGCACGCTGCTCGGCGAGATCCTGACCATTGATCGCTTCGGCAACGCGATCACCAATCTCGCGGCCCGCGACGGTGTTGCCGTTCAGGTGGGCGGGCACCAAGTGCGGCTCGTGCGCACGTATGGCGAGGCGGCTCCCGGTGAACTCGTCGCACTCGTGGGTTCGAGCGGCTTCGTGGAGATCGCCGTTCGCGACGGGCATGCGACGGCACGCCTGCGGCTGTCGCGCGGTCAGTCGGTCGAGCTCACCACGGTGATGCGTTGACATCATCGTAGTGATGCGTTGACCTCAAATCATGCGCACGACCATCGATTTCGACGACGCGCTGCTTCAGCGTCTACGCGGCACGGCGCACGGAAAAGGGGTGCCGTGCCAGGCTGTCGGGCACCGCGTGATTCTGTGTGCGCTCGAAGAGACCCCAGCGCTGACCTACTTCACGGTCGCGTCGGTGAACATCGCGCTGTTCACCAGGAAATGCACCCAGATACTTGCGATGTAGCCGAGGGCGATTGCCCAGCTCCATTTCATATGCGCCATGAACGTGTACGTGCCGCGAGCCTGTCCCATGAGCGCCACGCCGGCCGCACTGCCGATCGACAGCAATGAGCCGCCCACGCCTGCGGTGAGCGTCACCAACAGCCACTGTCCCTCGTCCATGGGCGGTTGCATCGAAAGCACGGCAAACATCACCGGGATGTTGTCGATGAGCGCGGACAGTACGCCGACGGCCACGTTCGCCTTCGTCGCACCGAAGCCACCGTACGCCACGTGCGATATGGCCTCGAGATAGCCGATCGCGCCGAGCCCACCGACGCAGAGAATCACGCCGTAGAAGAACATCAGCGTATCCCACTCCGCTTTCTCAAGATGCTTGAACACGTCGAATGGCTCCCGCTCGGCGCCTGCGTGCGACACGACCTCGAAGGGATTGTCCGAGTCCACGCTGTGCCGCTCCGCACGCTGCGCCGATGCACGTTCTGCCGAGCGCTTCAGTGTCCAGCCATAGAGTTTGAGCACACCGAGACCGGTCATCATCCCAAGCACCGGCGGCAAGTGCAGGAATTGATGGACGCTTACCGTGGCCATGATCGTGAGCAGGAAGAGCCCAACGATCACGAAGGCGCCGGG
Organism: Gemmatimonadales bacterium; assembly: GCA_038316215.1. Taxonomy (GTDB): domain Bacteria; phylum Gemmatimonadota; class Gemmatimonadetes; order Gemmatimonadales; family Gemmatimonadaceae; genus Gemmatimonas. The sequence continues at coordinate 2,345 of JBBQAK010000456.1, forward strand.
TTGCAGTCGCATCTGCTCGGTGATGGGCGCCGGCCGTCCGGCGCTGACTGCCGTGCTCATGATGGCCGCCGGAACCAGCCAGTTCACCAGCGCAGGCAGGAACAGCGCGAAGAACCCGGTGAAGGGAATGATTCCCTTCTGCCATACCATGAGCGTGGTGATGTCGCCGAACGGCGAGAAGGCCCCGCCGGCATTCGCGGCTACCACGATGTTGATCAGCGCGACGATCACGAAACGTGGATTGCCCACGCCGACGCTCAGCACCACCGCGCCCATCAGCAGCGCTGTGGTCAGATTGTCGGCGATTGGCGAGATGCAGAAGGCGAGCCCTCCGGTGATCCAGAACAGGCTGCGCAGACTGAAGCCGCGAGACACCATCCAGCCGCGGAGCGCGTCGAAGACGCCGCG
>JBBQAK010000064.1:0-12909 GCA_038316215.1 Gemmatimonadales bacterium
TCATCAAGCCCGCATGACCCACTCAGCAGAGACGAACGCGTTGTCCGACAGCCATCGCATGCATCCCATCGCCGTTGTCGGCCTCGGTGCCCTCTTCCCCGGTTCGACCACGGTAGACGGGTACAGGCGCGACATAAACGAGTCCCGTGACCGCCTGACCGAGGTGCCGCGCTCCCATTGGCTGCGCGAAGACTACTTCGACCCCACGCCGGGCACGGCCGACAAGATCTACGCCACGAAGGGTGGGTTCATGCCGACGGTGGACTTCTCGCCGCTCGAATTCGGTATGCCGCCCAATGCGATGCCGTCCACGGATACGGCGCAGCTGCTGGCGTTGGTGGTGGCGAAGCGCGTGCTCGAGGAAGCAACGCGCGGCAAGTACGAGTCGGTGGATCGCTCGCGCATGAGTGTCGTGTTGGGTGTGGCGTCGGCCACCGAACTGGTGGCGCATATGTCGGGGCGCCTGCAGCGCCCGGTATGGGAGTACGCCATGCGTCAGGCCGGACTGGATGACGACGAAGTGGCGCGCATCAGCAAGGTCATCGACGGTTGCTATGTGCCGTGGCAGGAGAGCACGTTCCCCGGCCTGCTGGGCAACGTGGTGGCGGGACGCATCACGAACCGGCTCGACTTGGGCGGCACCAACGCGGTGGTCGATGCCGCCTGCGCCGGATCGCTGGCGGCGATCGCGATGGCGGTGAATGATCTCGCGCTTGGCAACTCCGATCTCGTGATCACCGGCGGCGTGGATGCGCTGAACGACATTCTCATGTACATGTGCTTCGCGCAGACGGGCGCGCTGTCGGTGAGCGGTGATTGTCGCCCGTTCAGCGATCAGTCCGACGGCACCATGCTCGGCGAAGGGATCGGCATGCTCGCGCTGCGTCGCTTGGAAGACGCGGAGCGCGACGGCGATGCGATTTATGCGGTGATTCGAGGACTCGGCTCGTCGTCAGACGGCAAGGCAAAGAGCATCTATGCCCCGTCGGCACGCGGTCAAACGCTGGCGCTGCGTCGGGCCTACGAACGCGCCGGCTACGGCCCGGAAACGGTGGGCTTGGTGGAAGCGCACGGCACCGGTACGGTGGCCGGCGATATGGCGGAGTTTGAAGCGCTCAAGCAGGTGTTCGAAGAAGCACAGACGCCGGTCGGACATTGTGCACTCGGCTCGGTGAAGGCGCAGATCGGTCACACCAAGGCCGCCGCCGGTGCGGCGGGTATGATCAAGGCGGTGCTGGCGCTGCACCAGAAGGTGTTGCCACCCACGGTCAAGGTGCGCGCGCCGAACGCCAAGCTCGGCATCGACGAAAGTCCGTTTTATCTGAACACGGAAGCGCGTCCATGGGTGCATGCGGAGGCGTATCCGCGTCGCGCTTCGGTTAGTGCGCTGGGGTTTGGCGGCACCAACTTCCACGTGGCGTTGGAGGAGTACACCGGTCCCTCTGAACATCCGCTGCGGGTACGCGCACTACCAGCCGAGCTGTTGTTGCTGTCGGCCGAGAGCCCAGCGGTGCTGGCGGCGGCGTGCCGTACGATGGCGGCGGCGTGCACCACAGAGGGCGCGCTGGAGCATGTCGCCAAGGGGTCGCAGACGGCTTTCCGTGCAACGGCGCCAGCGCGCGTTTCCGTGGTGGCGAGTGATGAAGCGGACGCGCGCGAGAAGCTCGCGTTCGCGGCCGAAACGATCGAGAAGACGGCGGCCAGCGGCGGGACATCGTTCTCCTCGCCCAAGGGTGTGTCGTACGGCACGGGTACGCATGATGGCAGCGTCGCGTTCCTCTTCCCCGGTCAGGGCAGCCAGTATGTGGGCATGGGCGGCGAGCTCGCTATGCACTTCGACGCGATGCGTGAGGTACTCGACGCGGCGACGGCCACGGTAGGCGCCGCAGCGCCGGGAGATACGCTGGCCACGCGCGTGTACCCGCAGCCGGTGTTCAGCGACACCGCGCGTACGGCGCAGAGCACGCGACTATCAGCCACGCAGTGGGCGCAGCCGGCGATTGCGGCGACCAGCCTTGGTCTGCTGCGGTTGCTGGATGATCTGGGCGTGCAGCCGAGTGTGGTGGCCGGGCACAGCCTAGGTGAAGTGACGGCCGCGGTGGCGGCAGGGATGTTCGACGCGCAAGTCGGTGTCGCCGTGGCGCGCGCGCGCGGCGAACTGATGGCGGCGGCGAGCGACACGCCGGGCACGATGTCGGCGGCGGCGGCGGATCTGCCCACGGTGACACGCGTGGTGGCGGGGATCGATGTGGTGCTCGCCAATCACAACAGCCCCAAACAAGTGGTGCTATCGGGCGCGGTTCCGGCGGTAGAGCGCGCGGAGCAGGCGCTGGAAGCCGCGGGGATTGCCGCGCGCCGTTTGCAGGTGTCAAATGCCTTCCACTCACCGCTGGTGAGTGGATCGGTGCAGCCTTTCCAGGAGTACCTGCGCGGAGTTCGTGTGTCGGCGCCGCACGTGCCGTTTTTCGCGAATGCAACCGCGGCGGCGTATCCCACCGAGGCGGCCGCGGCGTGTACCCAACTGGCCGGCGCGATCGCGCAGCCGGTGCGCTTTGTAGAGCAGATCGACGCGATGTACGCGGCCGGTGTGCGCACGTTTATCGAAGTGGGCCCTGACGCGGTGCTGTCGCGGCTCACCGAACGGTGCCTTGAAGGACGTCCGCATCTCGCGGTGCCGCTGGACCAGCGTGGCAAGTCGGGCGTGACGGCGTTCTTCATGGCGCTGGGTCGTCTGGCCGCCGCCGGTGTCTCGTTCACTACGGACGCGCTCTGGCAGGGTCAGCGCTTACCGGAAGATCCCGCCACGAAGAAGCCGGCGAAGTTCAGCATTGAGCTCAACGGCGCGAACTACGGCAAGCCGTATCCGCCGCGTGAACCGGAAGTGCGTACACCGCGTCCGGCGACGGTGAAAGCGGTCGCGGCACCGATACCGGCACTGGCACCGGCACCAGCACCATCACCGGCGCCAACGCCTGCACACTCGGCACCACAGGCTCCCGTGGCAGCGCCGCTTCGTGCGGCCCCCTCGGCGCGGAGCACGCCGACCTCCTCTTTGCACGGCTCCTCGATGAACAGCCCGGATTGGATCGATTCGCTGCAGCGTCTGCAGGCCCCTGCGATTGCTGCCCAGATGGAATTCCAGCGCCTGATGGCCGACAGCCACATGGCGTTCCTCCGTGCGGTAGAAGGGTCGTACGGCGCGGTGATGCCGAGCGCAGTCGCGCCCACACCGGTGGTGCCGCAGGCGTTCACGTTTGTGCCGGATCCCAAGGCGACGCTGTGGGCCCCGTCGGGTGCGGCAGCACCGCCCGCGCCGGTGGCAGCGGTTGTCGCATCAGTGGCAACGCCGGTGACAACGCCGGTGGCCGTGCCGGTGGCCGTGCCGGTGGCCGTGCCGGCTCCGTCAGCGCCCACGATGATGGCGCTGCAGCCGTTGCTCCTCGAGATCGTAGCCGAGAAGACCGGCTATCCGGCCGAGATGATCGACACCGAGATGGACATGGAAGCGGACCTCGGCATCGATTCCATCAAGCGCGTGGAGATTCTGTCCGCCATGCGCTCGCAGGTGCCGAACCTGCCGCAGGTGGCTACAAGCAAGATGGCCGCCACGCGCACGCTCGCGCAGATCATCGAGCTGTTCGGCGGATCGGTGTCGAGCGGCAGTGAGAGCGCTGCGGCCACTGACGCGACGGTCGCGCCAGTGGCCGCGTCAGCGTCTGCCGCAACGCGTGTGCGCGAACTGCAGCCCATTCTGCTGGCGATTGTGGCCGACAAGACGGGCTATCCGGCCGAGATGATCGACACCGAGATGGACATGGAAGCGGATCTCGGCATCGACTCCATCAAGCGCGTGGAGATTCTGTCGGCGATGCGTGCGCAGGTGCCCGATCTGCCGCAGGTGGCCACCACCAAAATGGCAGCGACGCGGACGCTCGCGCAGATCATCGAACTGTATTGCGGGGACGCGGACGGGGGTGAACCGGTAGTCGCCAGCGCGACGGCCCCCGCACCGGTGGCCGCATCGCGCGTGAGCGAACTGCAGCCCATTCTGCTGGCGATCGTAGCCGAGAAGACCGGTTATCCGGCCGAGATGATCGACACCGACATGGACATGGAAGCCGACCTCGGCATCGATTCCATCAAACGCGTGGAGATTCTGTCGGCGATGCGTACGCGCGTGCCTGATCTCCCACAGGTGGCCACGACGAAGATGGCCGCGACGCGGACGCTGGCGCAGATCGTCGAGCTGTTCGGCGGCGTCGCGGACGTTGGTATGACTCCGGCGCCGACCGCAGTATCGGCCCCGGTCGCGGTCAATTCACCCGATACACATGTGCCAGTCGTGCATGCGCCAGTGTCGGAGCAGCCGACGGCGCTGCCGCCGGTCGCGCGCATTGCGGTGCGTACCCGTCCGGCCGCCGCCCTTGGCTTTGCGGTGCCGTCGCTGCGTGGCTCGGCGCCGATCATGGTGACCCCCGATGGCGCGGGTGTGGCGCAGGCGGTGGTGCAGCTGCTCACGGCGCGCGGTGTGAACGCGGTGGAAGCGCCCGTGACGGCGGTGCCGGCCACCGCCGGCGGCGTGATCTTTTTGGGCGGTCTGCGCGATGTGGACGGTGATATGGCCGTCGCGGTGAATCGCGAGGCGTTCCACGCCGCGCGGATTGTGGCGGCGCATTTCCGCGAGCACGGCGGGCTGTTCGTGACGGTACAGGATACCGGCGGGGACTTCGGACTCTCCGGACGCGAAGCGGGTCGGGCGTGGCTGGGTGGCATTGCCGCCCTCACGAAGACCGCACGCGATGAATGGCCATCGGCAACGTGTAAAGCGATCGACGTGGAACGGGCGGGCCGCACCGATGCCGCGGTGGCGGAGGCGATCGTGTCGGAGCTATTCGGCGGTGGACCGGAAGTGGAAGTGGGCTTGTCGGGTTCGGGCGAGCGGATCACGCTGGCCAGTGTGCCCTGCGCCGTGTCGCCGGCCGTGGCCCCGATGGCGCCGGGTGCCGTATTCGTGGTCACGGGTGGTGCGCGCGGTGTCACGGCGGCATCGCTGGTGGCGTTGGGTCGCGCGGCGCAGCCGCGTCTCGTGATTCTGGGGCGTACCGCGCTGCTGGATGAGCCGACCGTGTACCGCGCTGCCACCACTGAAGCGGCGCTCAAGCGCACCGCGATGGAAGAAGCGAAGAAGGCCGGTCGTGCGGTGTCGCCCAGGGAGATCGGCGCCGAGGTGGAGCGTATTCTCGCGGCACGCGAGGTACGCGAAACGCTGACCCAGCTCACCGCCACCGGCGCACAGGTGCGCTACGACGCGGTCGACGTGCGCGATTCGGTAGCACTCGGCGCGCTCTTCGCCGACGTGCGCAACACATGGGGCCCGATTCAGGGTCTCGTGCACGGCGCCGGCGTCTTGGCGGATGCGTTCATCGACAAGAAGACCGATGCGCAATTCGATCGTGTGTTCGACACGAAGGTACTGGGGCTGCAGGCGCTGCTTGCTGCCACATCGTCGGACCCGCTGCAGGTGATCTGCCTGTTCTCCTCAGTCGCCGCGCGCGGCGGGAACGCCGGACAGTCGGACTACGCGATGGCGAACGAGGTGCTGAACAAGGTGGCCGCGGTGGAAGCCCGTCGACGCGACGGGCAGTGCCGTGTGGTGGCGATCGGCTGGGGCCCGTGGGATGGCGGCATGGTCACACCGGCGCTGCGTGGTCACTTCACGGAGCGGGGCGTGGCCCTGCTACCCGTGGCGGCCGGCGCCGATGCGTTTGTGAAGGAGCTGATGGCGCCCACCACGGATGACGTGGAAATCGTCATCGGCGGTGGCGATGCCGGCCTGCATGGCGGTGAGGCGCCGGGTGGAGGTGTATTGGCCCGCATGGACATCACGGTCACCGCTGCAACGCATCCGCAGCTTGAGAGTCACCGCATTCACGGGAAGCCGGTGCTGCCGGTGGTGATGGCGGTGGAGTGGTTTGCACGTTTGGCGCGCGCCCTCTTCCCCGAACGGCCGTCGGTGCAGCTGCGTGATGTGCGGGTCGTCCGTGGCATTGTACTCGCTGGCTTCGACGGGCCTGGTGACCATTTCACGATCTTGGCCACCACGGGTGCGAAGGGTGTGGAGCTCGAACTGCGCGATGCGTCAAACGCCCTGCGCTACGCCGCCGTTATCGAACCTAGCGAGAGCACGGCGAAGGCCGAGCCGCTCAACGGCGCGGAGCTTGGTAAGAGCCCGTGGCAGGACACGGAGATCTATTCGCCGAATACGCTGTTTCACGGCCGCGACTTCCAGGTGATCCGCACGGTGGATGGCGTCTCACCGATTGGCGCGCGCGCGACGCTGGCCGGTACGGCCGATCTGGCGTGGCCGAGTGATTCCTGGGAGACCGATCCGGCAGCCATCGACGGTGCGTTACAGCTGGCGATTCTCTGTGGCATTCCGGCCATCGGTCCGACCCTGCCGTTGCGTATCGGCCGGATCGGCTACACAGGTGGCGTGGTCACGAGCCCGATTCGTTGCGCCTTGCTGGTGCGCAGTCAGTCGCCGGAGCGTGTGGTGTGTGACATCACGCTCGTGGGCAGCGATGGGGCAACGATTGCCGATCTGGTGGACGTGGAGATGTATGCGGTGCCGAGCGGCAACACGGCGAACACCGTGTTGACTGCCGCCAACGTATGATGTCCGCTGTACCATCGTTTGCACCGATTGCCATCGTCGGGCAGGGCTGTGTCCTGCCCGGCGCGCTGTCACCAGATGAGCTCTGGTCGCTGGTTCTCGACGGGCGGTCGGCGATTGCGCCGGCGGCAGCCGATCTGTGGCGGATTGATGCCGGCGCGGATCGTGCGCAGTTGCATCGCGAAATCGCCAGCACGGTGGGCGGTCACGTAGAAGGCTTCGAGCGCGTGTTCGACGACAACGGCTTCGCCGTGCCAGCCGATACGCTGCGTGGTCTCGATCCGGTATTCCTGTGGACGCTACACGCGGCGCGTGAGGCGCTGCGCAGCGCGGGGATGTCGCCGCTCGAGTCGCGGCCGCGCGCCGCACTGGTACTGGGCAATCTGAGTTACCCCACGCCGGGGCTCGTGGACTTCGCGCTTGAGCAGTGGGCGTCGGACAGCACGCGCACGGCGCACGAGGATCCGCGCAACCGCTACATGTCGGGCTTTCCAGCGCACCTCGCGGCACAGGCGCTTGGATTCGGCGGACGTGCGTTCGCCATCGATGCCGCGTGTGCGTCGTCGCTGTATGCCATCAAGCTGGCCTGCGATCAACTGCACGATGGCACCGCCGACCTCGCGCTGGCAGGCGGTGTGAATCACGCCGACGACCTCTTCCTGCACGGCGGCTTTTCGGCGCTCAACGCGCTCAGCCCTACGGGACAGAGCCGTCCGTTCCACCGCGACGCCGACGGCCTCGTGCCAGCGCAGGGGGCCGCCCTGCTGGTCCTGGAGCGACTCGACGACGCCGTGGCCAACGGCCGCCAGATTCTTGGGCTGATTCGTGGCGTGGGGCTCTCCAACGACGGCCGCAGCCGCGGCCTCATGGTGCCCGCGGAAGCAGGACAGGTTCGTGCGTTGCGTGCGGCGTATGCCGAGAGTGGCGTGTCGCCGCGCGACATCTCGCTGGTGGAGTGCCACGCCACCGGTACCGTGGTGGGTGACGGCGCCGAAGTGCGCAGCATGCGTGAGGTGTTCGCCGAGGCCCGCGCGCTTCCGGTGGGCTCGCTTAAGTCGAATGTGGGCCACCTTATCACCGCCTCCGGTGCGGCGGCGGTGATCAAGGTGCTCGCGGCGATGCGGCATCACGTGCGTCCACCAACGCGCACGGCAGACGCGCCGATCGACGAGCTCGCCGATGGCATGTTCCGCCTGTTGCGTGAGGCCGAGCCGTGGGACGCGCCGGCCGATGGTGCGCCGCGATTCGCCGCGATCAGCAACTTCGGGTTCGGCGGCAACAACGCCCATCTGATTCTTGAAGAGTGGACGGGTACGGCGCGCGCCGCATTGGCTCGCGTGACCCCTGTCGCAGACATGGCGGAGAGCGGCAGTGCCATTGCGGTGATCGCGCAGTCGGTACGCACTGGCGCGACGGGCGCGCACTTCACCGATGCCGTGTTCAACCTGGGTGACGCAGCCGACGGTACGCTCGCGAGCCGCTCGGCGGCCGACACGATTGCCCTCGACGCGGCCGGGCTGCGTTTCCCGCCCAATGATCTCAAGGCCACGTTGCCGCAGCAGACGCTGTTGTTGTCGATGGCGCAGGAGATGGCCGCCGTACTTGAGCGGCTGCCGCGTGAGCGCACCAGTGTGCTCATGGGTATGCAGTGCGACGCCGAAGTGGCGCGTCATGCGATCCGCTGGTGTGGTGCGCGCCCGTGGGTGGCGGCGCTGCCCGCGTCACTGGCCAACGATCCGCTCACCGCGGCGTCGGTGGTAGGGTGTATGCCGAACATCGTGGCCAACCGGCTCAGTCATCAGTTCGACTTCCGCGGCCCGAGTTACACCGTGTCATCGGAAGAACTCTCAGGCGTTGCTGCGCTCGACATCGGTGCGCGCGCGCTCCGTGTGGGCGAGATCGATGCGGCCGTCATCGGCGCCGTGGATCTCTGCGCCGAGCCAATCGCGAACGCGGCGGCGCAGGCGGTGCTTGGCACCGACCGTGCGGTACCGGGTGATGCGGCGGTGTTGCTGGTGCTCAAGCGCGAAGCCGACGCGATCCGCGACGGCGATACCATTTTGGCGTTGCTCGATGCCGATAGCGTGGGCGACCCCACGCCACATACCCTCCAATTCGCACTGACCGCCGCGAACGCGGGCCTGACGCCGCGTGTGGGGCATGCACACGCGGCGTCAGGGCTGTTGCATGTGGCGGCCGCGATCGAAGCGTGTGCACATCGTGCCGTACCCTCGGCGGTGGGCCCGATGCCGTGGTTGCCGCGTGACGGCGCGCGGGTGAGCGAGGTGCAGGTAGCGGCGCTCGGGCAGCAGACACGGACGCTGGCGGTGCGTGCGGCAGCAACAACCACGTCAACACCAACGCAACCGCTGTTTCCCACGTCGCAGCCGCGGTTGGCGGTGTTTGTGGCAGGCACGGTTGCCGGGCTCGTGGATGCGCTCACGCGCCGCGACGAGTACACGGGTCGCACAGATGCGGCGGAGATTGTGGCTGGCGTGCGGGTGGCGATCGTGGCAGAATCCGACGCCGAGTTTGAAACGCGGGTGGAGCGCGCGATCACGTTACTGTGTGCAACCGGGGCAGCAGCTGCCGCGGGTACCATCGACGACGGCATTCATGTGGGGCGTGGCGCGCTCGAGGGCGAGCTGTCGTTCGTGTTCACCGGTGCAGCGGGCGCGTACCCACACATGGGGCGCGATCTTGCGCTGGCGTGTCCATCACTCGTGGACCGCTTTGCAGCGCGTGCCAACTCCGTGCGTGAAGCGGCGGGTTGGGTGTACAGCGATGATCCCACGTTGCAGACCACGCCCATGGACAAGCTCTGGGGCGCGTCGTACCTGAGCCAGCTGCACAGCGAACTCACGCGTCACCTGCTGGGGCTCCGTCCCACGGCGGCGATCGGTTATTGCTCGGGCGAGACCAATTCGCTGTTCGCACTCGATGCGTGGGGCGATCTGGACGGCTTCCGCGACGACGTGGCGAACAGTCGCGTGTATGACCGCTGGTTGTGCGGTGAGCTACGCTGTCTGCGTCCGGCGTGGCATCTGGCCGACGATGCACCAACGGATTGGCACACGTGGCGCATTCGCGCGCCGGTAGCCGACGTGCGGGCGGCGGTAGCCAACGAGGAGCGCGCGCACCTGGTCATCATCAACGCGCCCACCGATGTGGTCGTGGCCGGTGATCCAGCGGCCTGCGAGCGGATCGGCGCACTGTTCGGCCGGCGTGCTGTGCGCACGCCGGGCTACGATTTCGTGATGCACTGCCCGGAAGCCCACGAGTACGAATCCCGGTGGCGTGCGTTGCATACGCGGCCCACGGTCGATGTGCCCGGCGTGCGCTTCTACACGCATGCAACGCGCGCGAGTTACGAGGCGAGCACGCAGGCCGCGGCCGACGCGCTCACCGGGCAGGCCATGCACGTGGTGGACTTCCCGGCGCTGGTGGAGCGTGCGTATGCCGACGGTATTCGGGTGTTCATCGAACACGGCCCACACGCCGGTTGCACCAAGTGGATCAGCGATGTCCTCGGCGATCGCCCGCACGTGGCCATCGCCCTCGACCGGTACGGTCACTCGTCGCTCTCGCTCGCCGTGGAGGCCGCGGCGCGATTATTCGCGGCCGGCGTTCCGGTCGAGCTCGACGCACTGCGCACCACGTTACGTACACCACGGCGCGGTGCCGACACGGCCCTGAAGCAGTCAGCGAGCGGTCGCTCGTTGCCGTTGTCGTTGCCCGCACACCCCATCGCCGTCCCCCGGATGCCGAACGTCTTGCAGGTCCCTGCCCCGATGCCCACCGTGCCGGCACCCATTGCTGCCGCTGTCGCGCAGAACGGTGCGCATGGTGCCGCGGCGAACGGCGCTCTGAACGGCGCGGTGAAGAGCGCGAGCGAGTTCATGGCGCCCGCGCCGATGCTGGCCTCGCCGAGGTTCGCCGTGCCGGGAGCCACGCCTGTGATGGCCACGGCAGTGTCGATACCACTGGCCGCTACGGTGGTACCCGCCGTGATGGCGGCTGCGGCCACTACCCCTGACTCGGCGCCACACGCGGTCGCTCCGCAGAGCCTCACGAGCGCTACGAGCGCGACGCCGCTCATGGCGGCCGTGAACAGCCTAGCCGGTCATCATGCGCAGCTCGCCGAACTGCACACCGCGTTTCTACGTCAGCAGTTCGAGGTGCAGTCGCGATTCACGAACATCATGCTCGCGCCGCGTACTGCCGCAGTGGGCCACCGGTCAGCTAGGCACTGAGGCAGTACGCGGCAGCTACGCGGTGGTGGCGGCTCCGGTTCCACCAGCCACGCCCGTCGCACACGTCGCTCCGGCGACATCGCATGCCGCGCCGATCGCGGCGCCAGTGTCTGCTCCTGTCACCCGTGCCCCGATCGCGGTCGCCGCGGCGGCCGTCGTCGCGGCACCACCACCCGCCGCAGCCCCCACGCCCGACGCAGCCGCCCCCAAGGCGGCGCTCGTGCGCCGCGTGCCGCCAGCGCGCACTCCTCTCGGCCCTACCTTCGATCGCGCCGCGCTCGAAGTCCACGCCGGTGGAGACATCTCCACGATCTTCGGCCCGCTCTTCGCCCAGCAGGACGTGCACGCGCGCCAGGTCCGCATGCCCCAGCCGCCGCTGCTGCTCGCGGATCGCGTGCTCGGCATCGAAGGCGAAGCGGGCACCATGGGCACCGGTACCATTTGGACCGAGACCGACGTCCGCGAGGGCGCGTTCTACTTGCACGAAGGGCGCATGCCCGCCGGTGTCATGGTGGAATCGGGACAGGCCGATCTCATGCTCATTTCGTGGCTCGGCGCCGACTTCCACAATAAGGGCGAGCGGGTGTACCGCTTGCTTGGTTGTGAACTCATGAGTCACGGCCCGTTGCCCACCATCGGCGACACGCTACACTACGAAATTCTGGTCGATGGTCACGCCGAGCAGCAGGGCGTGCGGCTGTTCTTCTTTCACTACAATTGTTGGGTGAACGGTGAGTTGCGCATGAGCGTGCGCAGCGGACAGGCTGGCTTCTTTACGAACGAAGAACTCGCCAACTCGGCCGGCGTGTTGTGGTCACCCGAAGCCGCCACACCCAAGCCCGACGCACGCGTGGACGCCCCACTCACGCTCTCCACGCGTCGTGCGTTCAGCGCCGATGATGTCACCGCGCTGATCGAAGGACGTCTTACCGATTGTTACGGCGCCGGCTTCGAGCGCGCCGACGCGCACACGCGCACGCCCACGATTGCGGGCGGCGGCATGCGACTGCTCGACGAGGTCACAGACTTCGATCCTACTGGTGGACCGTGGAAGCGCGGTTACCTGCGCGCCACCCTTGGGCTCACCCCCGATCGCTGGTTCTTCGACGGGCACTTCAAGAACGATCCCTGCATGCCCGGCACCCTGATGCTCGAGGGTGGTCTGCAGGCGATGCAGATCTTCATGACGGGACTCGGCTTCACACTCGATCACGACGGTTCGCGCTTCGAGCCCGTGCCCGAACAGAACTACAGCCTGCGCTGCCGCGGACAGGCCACGCCGGCGTCGAAAGAAGTGGTGTACGAGATTTTCGTGGAAGAAATCGTGGGTGGTGATACGCCCACGCTCTACGCCGACATCCTGGGCTCGGTGGATGGCCGCAAGGCCTTCCACTGCAAGCGCATGGGACTGCGTTTGGTGCCGGCGTGGCCGCTCGATGCGGGCCGCACGTCCGTGGCCATTGCGCACGATCCGCGCCCTGTTGCGGTGGTCGATGGTTTCACGTTCGACTATGCATCGCTCCTCGCGTGCGCGTGGGGTGTGCCGTCGTCGGCGTTCGGGCCGATGTACAAGCGATTCGATGGCACGCGTCGTGTGGCGCGCCTGCCGGGGCCGCCGTACCACTTCATGTCGCGCGTGGCGCGTGTGTCGGGGCCGATTGGTGGCATGCAGGTTGGGAGCGTGGCCGAAATCGAATACGATGTGCCGCCCACGGAGTGGTACTTCGCGCACAACAACGCGCCGGCCATGCCGTTCCCGGTATTGCTCGAAACGGCGTTACAGCCATGTGGATGGCTCGCGTCGTACGTAGGCGGTGCACTCGCGTCGGAGGAGAACCTCTACTTCCGCAATCTCGACGGCACCGGCACGCAACACCTGGAGATCGGGCCCGACATCGGCACGGTGAGTGTATCGACCACACTCACGTCGGTCTCGAAGGCGGATTCGATCGTGATCATGAGCTTCGATGTGATCATGCGCGC